>NZ_JBGLYH010000074.1:0-16013 GCF_041414475.1 Pseudodesulfovibrio karagichevae | reverse complement strand
ACTGCATGGTAGCGTGTGGGAAAGTAGGTCGCCGCCAAGGAATATTTCAAAAGCCCTCAGTCAAACGACTGAGGGCTTTTTGCGTTGCGGACGGGGGAGATACCCGCGCTTGGGGGCGGGGCGCTCGGGGAATGGGTTGCTCTCGTTTATTCCTTGGGGGCCCCTTTGCTCTGATCGCAAAAGCCTTACGGCTGTCCGAAACCGGCGAGAATTGAATTTGCGGAATCAATGGCGGTAACAATCGCCCCGGCCGGGTTCGAGCTGACGATGATTCCCTTGGCAATATCCAACAGTGAACCAACCAGTGCCAAGTATTTCGTCACAGTCTGCACACTGGCCACTGTATCATTTATTTGCTTTGTGGTCTTGGCCAGCTGCCCCGCTTGAATCGTCAGATTCTCAACACGAACTCCGGCGCTTATTCCATTGAGCCGGCTTATCGTGTCGAGCAGTTCCAGGTACCGCAGCTTGGCCGTTTGGTATTCTCCTTTGTCCTTGAGTTCACTCATGTTTTCATTCATCAGCGAGAGCAGTTTGTCTCGCTCCGTCTCTGCGGATTCCAGGATTTTTTCGATTTCCTGGAGAGATATTTCAGTCGTCATGGCGACCTCCTAAGTTAGTTGACCACCTGCAGGGTACGAAGACTGGGGAGAACCTCTGCATAGTAGGTATCGACTATGGCTCTGATGTAGTCGGAGTCGAGATCTTCCAGATGGTCGTAAATCTCCTTGAACGTTTCACGTGACTTCGTGAGGGCCTCCGCCGTCCGCTGGCACCTTGTTATTGCCTCTTCCACTCCCGAGACCTTCTTTTCGTAGTCCTGGCGGTACAGAACCTTAATAGTCTCAAGTTCCCCCGCGGAAACAGCGAGTTTCTTGCTTCGTATTTTTTCATCAAGCTCGTCCAATCTCGTCGTATAGTACGCGAACTCAAATGCGCTTCTCTGGTTCTTTAATTCGGTAACGCAGTTCTTCCCTATCAAGCCTTCCAATTGGACAAAGGTCTGATTCGCTATCGAATAGGATTCCCGGATATAATTTTTGAGCATATGCTTTTGATATGCCATCGTTCCCAGTTGGATAATGGAATCCGCAAGGGAAAATACGGCGTCGACTTTCGCGCTGCTCTTTTCGAATATCAACTGGCCGCTTGAGCCCGTAGCCGTCTTGAGTTTGGCCTTGAGTTCCTGGACGGTCCCCCCGTGTTTGTACAGCGAGTCCGAAGACAGCACCGCCAGCGCTTTGAAGTATTCGGTGAGAACGGTGATGGCGGTGCGAGTTCCCTCGACAGAGGTCTTGTGCACGGCGCATTTCATGTTGACGCGATATGCAATGTATTCTTTGGATTTATTGGTCTCCTCCAGAGGGACAAGGATCTGCTGGGTTTTGAGGCAGGCTTCGTTAAGGAATCCGATGGAAGCTTGGGATTGCTCCGTCGCAGCTATGGAAATGGTCGAAAAATCCCTCACCGCCTGCAACTTCGGCCCGCAGCCCGCAAGGGCCACGGCCAGCATGGTCAGTAGAATGGCTATGCGTTTCATGACTGGCCTCCTTCCGCTTGCTTTTCCTGCTCGGCCTCGGGTTTGGTTAGAATGGCCTCCGCGATCTTTTTCAGCTTGGACACGGTCTGGTCCGTGAACATGCCGACGATGCCGCCCACGGCCACGTAGAAGATGATGCCCGCACCCGCGTCGGCACTGTTCGTGGCGTCGCCCAGGCCCGCCCGCAGGACCATGTAGAAGAGCAGGGCGAGAATGGAGCCGCTGAAGGGGCGCAGGAACATCTTGATGGCGTCGGCCTGGCCGAAGTCGCCGTCTATGACGTGGAAGTAGGTTGAGCGGATGGCGTGGATCAGGCCGCCGAATGCGCCGCTGGCCATGACCGCAGGCACGGCCAGGGAGTCCGGGATGACGATGACGGGTTTTTTCCCGATGGTCACGACCTTGGCGATGAGCGGGTGATCCGTTCCCACCGTGCCTACCACGTTCTTCATGAGGTCGAGAGTTTCAGGCTGTTCCGCCTGGCCTTGGGCGGCCTGCGTCGCCGTTTGTGTTGCGGCCGCCTTGATTGAGGCTGTTTCGGCCAGATGGGCCGCCACACCTTGGGAAATGGCATCCTGGATGATCGCCCACATATAGGTGAACCAGCAGGCCAGCACGAAGAAGATGATGAAGTAGTAGATGGTCAGCCCGATGATCACCCGTTTTCCGGCAGGGCATCCCGCCAGTGCGCACGGCAGTTCGATGGTCATGTTCACCTCCCTACGGAATCTTGTTCAGGGCTTCGCCCGGAGTCGCGGCGTCGAACCAGTCGAAGTACTTGTTGGCGCACTTCTCGCCGCTCTGAACCAGTTCATCCACCTTTGCCCGCGACAGGTCGAAGTCGCAGGTCTTCACGTCCAAGGCGTCGATGAACACCGTCCGGTGCCAGTCGTTCTGGTGCAGGTGGGCCTTGTTGGCCATGTCCAGCATGAAGTTGAGAATTGCCTTCGCGTAGTCGACGATGTTCTCGATCTTCACCGGAGGCATGTCCGCCCGGTGTTTCATGGCCTTGATCTCGTCCATGTTGTCCACCCTCAAGCCCAGGGTCTGCTTGTTGTAGACCTGGTCGTCCCATTTGGTGGTGGGATAGGCGACCTCGTCAAAGAGCTCGGGCCTGGAAAGATCGGTGATGAAGTCCCGCCTGTCGTACATGTCCAGCGGGTAGTTCCAGCTCACGCCGCCGTCGACCAGCACGCCTTCGGATTCGTCCCTGTATGCCCCGAAAAAGAGGGGGATGCTCATGGAGATGCGCGCGGCCTCCCAGATCGGCATGTCCGGGGAGTTCACGGCGTTGTAGACCACGGCCTTCTGCCGGTTCAGGTTGGTGCCCACCATGGACAAGTCCCGATATGTTTGCGGAGAACTGGTGGACAGCATCCACAATTCGCTGAAGGTCAGGTCGGCATTGCCGGTCAACAGCTGAATCTGGTCGCGCATCCATTCGCTGAATTTTTTCCCTTTGAACAGGCCGTATTTGTGCAGCAGTTGGTGCGTGTTCAGTCCCAGCAGCCAGTAGTGGTCCATGAACTCACGGAAATCGGTACCGCCCACGATTTCCTTGACCTTTTGCCAATCCGCGCCCATGGCAACCAGTGCGGCGGAAATGGCCCCGGCGGATGTGCCGGCCACCCGCCGGATGTGGGGCATGACGCCACGCTCCTCAAGCACCTTCAAGGCCCCTGCATAGGCGATGCCCTTGACCCCGCCGCCTTCAAAACAGAGATTCACGAATTGCGACATGACCCCTCCTTCGCTCGCGGCATGCGCAGGAAAAACAGATTTTACGATAGGTACTAAGGGCGATGCCATTATGTCGTAGGAAGAGCTATCCTCAAAAGTCAATGAGACTCGGCGGAAAATAACGGTTGTTGCATTTAGGCCACACCGGGGCCGGATTCCCGGGCGGGGTGATCCGGGTCTTGACGAAACCGCGTTCTGGCTTCAAGCTGCGGCCAACCCAACGACAAGGAGACACCATTCATATGTTCACCCGCGCCATAACCCGCCGCCCCGGTCCCGAGATGGTCGACGGCATCACTTCCCAGAATCTCGGCAAGCCGGACTTCGAGCTGGCCCTGAAACAGCACGACGTCTACTGCCGGACCTTGTCCGGACTGGGGCTGGACGTGACCGTGCTCGACGCCGAGCCCGGGTTCCCGGACTGCTGCTTCGTGGAGGACACCGCCGTGGTCTGCGCGGAGGTGGCCGTGCTCACCCCGCTGGGCGCGCCGTCGCGCCAGGGAGAGCAGCTGACCATCGAGCCGGAGCTGGCCAAGCACAAGCCCGTGGTCAGAATCCTCCCGCCCGCGCTCATCGAAGGCGGCGACGTGCTCCTGGTGGACAAGACCTTCTTCGTGGGCCTGTCCGACCGGACCAATGCCGCCGGGGCCGCCGCCCTGGCCGACGCGGTCAGGCCGCACGGCTACGACACCGTGACCATCGCCTGCTGTCCCAGCCTGCATTTCAAGACCGACGTGAACTACATCGGCAACGACACCATCCTGGTCTCGCCCTGCTGCGACTCACTGCCCGAGCTCGCCCGCTTCAAGCGCGTGGTGGTCGAAGACGACGAGGCGTACGCCCGCAACTGCCTGTACATAAACGGCACGGTCATCGTGCCAGACGGGTTTCCCAAGACCCTGGCCCAGGTGCAGGCCACCGGCGTCGAGACCACGGTCATCGACGTCTCCGAGTTCCGCAAGCTGGACGGCGGGCTGACCTGTCTGTCCCTGCGCTTCTAGACGGCGTCCGGCCTCGAAAAACGGCAATACGAAAGCCCCGGCTCCAAGGAGCCGGGGCTTTTTGTATCTCCCTCCGCGATGCCGCCAAACGGCCGCGAAGGGCGGTGTCGGGACCGGGGGAAGTGGAGAGGAGGATCCTCCCCCGGTCCGGGATGGGGCTTAGTACTCGGTCACGGGCTTGGGCAGGGTGAAGAGCCACAGTTGGGGGCGGGTGCCGGTGTTGGTGAACTCGATGTGGGTGCTCACGGGCTTGCCCTTGTATTTGACCTGGCCCGAGGCGTCCACGGTATAGGCGGCGGCCTTGGTCACCGGCTTGCCGTCGGCGTCGTTGACCGGGTCCACGACCTTGAAGGTGAAGCCGAAGTCGTTGTCCGAGGTCACGGCAATAGTGCGCTGGTCTGGCAGCATGGCCACGCCCTCGGCCTTGGCGGGCTTCCAGCCGTACTCCTTGATGTCCAGGAGCCTGGTCTTGGCCACGTACTGCACGCCCAGGGCCTCGACCTCGCCCTTGTCGGCCACGGTTTCGAGCTCCTTGCCGTCCTTGGCCTTAATGTTCGAGATGTCGGTGGCGTGGGCCAGGTCGATGAGATAGATGGGGATGCGGCCCTTGCCGTCGGCATTCTTGCCCCGTTCCACCAGCAGGAATTGGGTGTCGGACACGGCGTGCAGGTCGCCGATCATGGCGTGGGCGGACTGGGCGTAGTTCCGGATGTCATGCGGGTAGGCGTACTGCTTGACCGCGCCGGTGGCCGGGTCGAGGAGCACCAGGCGGAGGAAGGTGGCCTTGGACTTCTTGATGTTGCCGTCCACGTCGCACACGGACTGGATGGCGGCCAGAACCTTGCCGCTCGGGGTCACGGCGATGCCCTCCATGCCCCGGTTGGGCTGGCGGGTGGTCACGATCATGGGCAGTTCCTTGCCCGGCTCGTATTTCTTGACGATCTTGCCGGTGTAGCCGTCGATCTTGGCGATGAACGGGCCGTACTCGTCGCAGATCCACAGGTAGCGCTTGTCCTTGCTGTCGATGGCGATGCCCTCGGTGTCGAGCCCCTCGGGGTCGAAGGCCAGCTTCTTCAGGGAGTCGTCCAGGGGGACTTCGCCGGTGGCGCCCACGGAGCCGAGGGGGATGGCCCGGCCGGAAACGGCCCGGCCCCTGGCGTCCTTGATGGTGATCAGGGAAGAGAGCACGGCGTGGCCGTCCTTGACCCGGACGGCCCCGAAGGAGGGCGCGAAGTCGGGGGCCGGGAACATCTTGCTGGGCGTGGCCTTGCCGTTCAGCTCGTATTTCGGCGCGTCGGCGTTGGGGCCCCGGTCGGTGATGGCGTAGAACACGCGCGCGCCGTCGGCGGCGCGGCCCACGTAGGTCATGCCCGAGCCCACGCCGATGGTGAACCCGTCGGGGAACTGGGCGGCGTAGCGGCCGGTGTAGGGCACCATGAATTTCTTGGGAACCTCGATGTCGTATTTTTCCACGGTGACGTCCCCGGCCCAGGCGGTCTGGACGGCGGACAAGAGCAGTAAAGCGGTCAGAAAGAGATAGCGCAGCATGGAGTGCCTCCTGATAAATTTCTCATCTTATAGGTAAGATGCATGAAACAGTTGTTTCGGAAGGGTGGCATTTCTGTAACGGATGGCGGCGGACGAAAAACAGAGAGGGCGGCCCGTTGCAGCGGGTCGCCCTCTTTAACTTCAATAGGGTTGTATCCGTTACTGGAACAGCTTCTTGAACGGGTTGACGGGCTTGTCCGTGGTCTTGGAGTCGCCGGTGGAGCCGGACGGCCTGGAGCCGCCGAGGAGGTCCTTCTTGAGAGTCTCCTCAATGCCCTTGGCGCCCTGCTTGAAGGTGCCCTTGAACAGGGCCTCGCCCATGGCCTTGAGGTCCAGCGAGATGGACGGGTCGTCCAGGCTGCCCTTGACGTGGATGGGCAGGGGCAGCCCCTTGAGGTCTTCCACGGACTGGCCGTCCTGGCCTTCCAGGGTGCCGACCACGGTGACCGTGGCGGTGTAGTCCGTGGTGTTCTCGGGCAGGTCGGCCCAGCCCTGGCCGGTGACGCGCAGCAGCGGGGACTTCATGAGCAGGTCCTTGTTGACGATGTGCCCGTTGGTCAGGGTGGCGGAGCCGAGCAGTTCGGCGAAGTCGGTCTTGGCCGGTTCGTCGCCGGATACGGCCTTGCCCTTGAGACGGTTCCAGCCGTCGCGGAGCATCTTGGCCACGTTCACGCCGTTGACGGCCCCGTCGGTGAAGGCGAAGGACGCGGTGCCGGTGACGGACTTCTTGATGTTGTCCGGGGTCAGTCCGGCTCCCTTGAGGTCGAACTGGGCGTTGGTGGTGCCGGTCAGGTGCTCCTTGCCGGTCAGGTCCTTGAGCAGCGGCCCAGCCTGGACGTTCTTGACCTGTCCCTTCTTGGACCAGGCGGCCACGGCCTTGTTGGCGTCCAGGGAGCCCTGGGCGGTGTACTCGCCGTCATAGAGCTTCAGGGACACCGGGTCGGCGGTGACCAGGCCGTTCCTGGCGGTCACGACGGCCAGGATGTCGGAGATGGTCAGGTTCATGGCCTTGAGCTTGCCCACGGTCAGCCGGGCTTTGACGTCCAGGGTCTTGAGCGCGCTCAGGTCGGGCTCCTGGGCCGGGGCGGCCTGGGTGGAGGCGGCGGGCTCGGCCGGGGCGGCCTTGGATTCGGACTTGGGCGGCAGGTAGCGGTCCGCGTCGATATCGTCCACGTTGACGTCGAGGGTCACGGCCGGCTTCTTGAAGTTCTTGACCGTGCCCTCGGCGGTGATCAGGGTCTGGTCGAGCTTGAGGGTCAGGGACTCCAGGGAGGCCTCGGTGTCCGAACCGTTGACCTTGAGGTCGGCGGTCAGGTTCTCGAGGACCTTGGGGTCGCTGGTCTCGGGCGGGGTCATGCCGAGCTGCTTCATGAGCTCGCGCACCGAGGCCTGGGCCAGCTTGATCTCGGCGGAGAACGAGGTGTCGCCGTTCTTGCTCTTGGCGAAGAGCAGGCCGGTCAGTTGGAGGTTGAGCAGGGAGAGCCTCATGTCGTCGACCTCGACGCTCCCGGCCTCCCGGTCGAATTTGGCGAAGCCGGTCAGGACCGGACGGGTGTCCACCTTGGGGTTGTCGAGCTTGAGGTTGAACTTGAGTTCGAAGGGGAAGCGGATCTTGTCGCCGACCTCGCCGATGACGAGACTCAGGTCGTTGACCGAGGTCTTGGCGCCCGCCTGCATGTCGTCGTAGACGATGTTGGCGCCCGTGATCTCCACGCCCTGCACGGACAGGGACCCGGCCCGGCCGGGCTTGGCGGACTTCCCGGCCCCGGTGTCCGTCTCGGCCTCGGCGGAGCCGGAATCGCCGCCCTTGGTCAGGTCGTCCCAGTTGGTCACGCCCTGCTTGTTCTTGGCCAGGTTGAGCGTCAGGCCGTCCAGGACCACGGTGCCCACGGCCACGTCGCCCGAGAGCAGGGGCAGCAGCCGGATGGAGGCCTCGGCGCGCTGGATGCGCACCATTTCCTCCGGCGCGAAGCCGGGGGCGTTGCCGAGCGCCATGGGGCCGACCTTGAGCCCCAGCCAGGGGAAGAAGTTGAAGGAGATGTCGCCCTCGAACTTGAGTTCGCGGCCGGTCTCATCCCTGACCGCCTTGGATATCTGGGCCTTGTAGTCGTTGGGATTGACGACCAGCACCAGGACGATGCAGGCCGCGATGAACAGGGCCGCCAGGGCCCCGACGACGATCAGTCCGATCTTGAGAGGCTTGTTCATGATTCTGCTCCTAGAATACCTTTTTCAGGAGTTCGCTGGTCACGGCGATGTCGCCCGAGCGGACGTCCTGTTCGGTCTTGGCCATGTACAGGAACATGGAGTCCAAGGTCTTGTTGGTGAGATAGTTCACCGGGTCGAAGTCCGTGCCGGTCAGGGCGGAGAGCTTCCGCACGGCGCTTACAGCCGAGCCCGCTCCGGTCTTTTCCAGGGCGGCCCGGATCAGCGGGGCCGCGTTTTCGGCCAGCCCCGTCCGCGCACTTTCCTCGAAATAGCTGGTCACCGCGTCGCTCTTGCCGGAGAGCAGCCCGGACGGGTCGGCGAATTCCATGGTTTTGATGGTCTTCTGGAACAGCTCGCCGATGGCCGGAACGGCCGCCTCGGCCGCCGAGTTCAGGTTGGCCAGCAGGTCCGGAGCCACGGTCTCGGCAACCTTCCGGTAGCTGTCCGGAAGGGACAGGGAAGTGGCCGCCAGCTTGGAGAAGCCGCCGTCCTTGGACAGGGATTCCACGGCGGAATCCGCGCCCATGGAGAGCAGTTCGCGGAAGGCGCCTTCGATCTGGGAGGGGGTCACGGACAGCCCCGCGGCCTTGGCTCCGGCGTCACCGGCGGCCTTGAGGGCGTCGCCCCACCCCGCGGACGCGGGCGCGGCGGCCCAAGGCAGGGCCAGCACCAGCAGCAGGGGAAGAATGTGAGGAACGGGATATCGGGCGGACATGGTCTGCTCCTGTTTGCATAGGGGAATGGGCATTCTGGGAGAATACCACGGGGCGACCGGTCTGCCTAGGGGGCAAGGCGGATTTTGGCGATACCGTATGGGTGGAGGCGGGCGCGACGGCGCGGCCGCAGACGCCGGAAAACGGCCCAGGGCGAGCCGGGCGTGAGCGGCGGTTGGCCGTGTCCGCCCGTTGTTACGCCCGGTCCCGGCTCTGCATGGCCAGGCCCTTGATCAGGCCGAAGCATCCGGCGAGCATCATGTCGCCGCCCGGTGAGGGGAACTCCACGTCGTACCCTTCGAGCATGGCCCGGCGCGGGCCGATGACGAAGGTGGGCGCGAACCCGTCCGCCTCGGCGGGCAGGTCCAGGCAGAGGCAGCCGTGGCCCTTTTCGTCGAAGACCTGCTCGAAGGAGAGGCAGCCGTTGCGGAAGGCGGCCAGGTCGGTCCACAGCTTCTCGCCGTCCACGCACCCGGTGTGCTGTTCGTACACACCGTGGATGCGTCCGGCGTAGAGCAGGAAGGCGATGAGATGGGAGTTGCCGATGTTGACCAGGGTGATGCCGCGCTCGAAACTCAGCCGCTCGATCTCGTCCACGTAGAGCGCGCCGAGCACGGCGGCCGCGCCGGTGTCGGCCACGGGGCCGCCGCCGATGTCCCGTTGCAGGTCGGCAAGGCGGGTGAGCATGGCGGGCGGGTTTTGGTAGACCAGGGCCTCGGGGCGGCCTTCACCGTCGTGGAGCATGGACTGCCACAGCTTGAAGCGGCCCATGCGGTTGGACTGGCCGGGGTGGAAGCCGTGGTCTTGGGCGCAGGCCGCGACGTGGTCCGGCCAGGGCAGTTCGGCGGCGTCCAGGAAGCGGCGCCACCACGCCTCGTCGAAATCGGTCAGCCGGACCGGGGTGAACCCGTCCGGGCACTCGTCGGCCAGGGGGATGCCCATGTCCGTCACCCGGGCCAGGTCGTCGGCCATGGTGTAGGCCGCGCCCTCGCTGGCGGCCACCTTGAGCCCGGCCTTGAGGTGCCCGTTGATGAACCGGGTCACGCCGCCGCCCATGTTGCTGCCGTGCAGCCAGATGGGTTCGCCCCGCATGCGCAGGGCCTCGATGCGGCGGCCGATCTGCAGGGCCGGGGAGGGGATGACGAACTTGGGACAGTTCTCGATCTCCCTGTCCGGGGAGTAGAGCAGCACGTCCTGGGTGCCGCTGCCGATGTCGAGGCAGAGTGTGGTTGTCACTGGGGTTCTCCTTGGATGTCCGGCCTTGGTACACCGCGCGCAGGGCCAAGGCAAGGGGGCGCGTTTTTCCCGCCGGGTTGACACCTGGACGGTCGGGCGTCATGGTGCGGCATGCCCGTCAGAGTCTTCCTGTACGTTCTCCTGGGACTGACCCTGTTCACCCTGCTGCGCTACGGCATCTTCCTGCTGTCCAACGCGCTGGCCGGGCGGCTCGGCCTCATCCGCGAGGAAGCGGGCGGTCTGGGCTCGGCCGTGGCGCGCGGCGTGGTCACAGCCATGGCCGCCGACGTGGTCGCCCTGCCGAGCATCATCTTCCTGGCCCTGCCGGAGCGGCCCGCCTCGCCCACGGGCACGCCCGTGCTCATGGTCCACGGCCTGTACCACAACCGCACGGCCTGGCTGATCTTCGCCCGCAGGCTCCGCCGGGCCGGATTCGGGAACCTGCACACCTTCGGCTACAACAGCTTCACCAAGGACTTCGACCAGGCCCTGGCCGGGCTCAAGGCACGGCTCGACGCGCTTCTGGCCGCCTCCCCGGACGGCAAGGTCATCCTTATCGGCCACAGCCTGGGCGGGCTGCTCTGCCGCTGCGCATCGGGCGACCCCCGGTTCAGCGACCGGGTGGCCGCGCTGGTCACCCTGGGCTCGCCCCACGGCGGCAGCGAACTGGCCTGGCTCGGCGGCAACCGCATGGCCAGGGGCCTCATTCCCGGCCGGACCATCCCCGAGGCCGTGGCCGAAGCCCCCGACCCGGACTGTCCCAAGCTGGCCGTCTACACCGTGGCCGACGACTACGTCATCCCGCTGGACCTGCTGCGCACGGGCCGCCCCGGCTGGGACGAGCGCATCTGCGCGCCCATGGGCCACGTCTGGATGCTCTATTCCCCCGAGGTGGCCGACATGGTCACCGATTTCCTGCGTCCGCTGCGATGCCCGGAGGCGGGTGTCAAGGCGGGCGCGGAGCCGGTTTAGGTCCCGGAAGCAAACCAGCCGAGAATTTTGCGCTTGGAAATAAAAAAGGGGCCTCGCAAGAGCAAGACGTTTTCCATATATGTTGACAAAAACGCCTGAAATCAATCGTAACCCACTGTTTGCTTTGGCGAACAGGGGGTTCTTCTTATGGGTAAAATATTTTCCCAGGTTGCCTAATCAGCAGATACTACTTTGAATTGCCTGTTAGGTGTGTTGCGTAGGCCGATAATCTTCCCCAGTCCCAACGCATATTCAATACCCATTTGCTGTCTCCTTATTTTGAAATCAAAGTTGCTTTTATATAGGCTCATGAGGCATGGTTGCAGACATGAAAGAGCCGAATAAAATTAGCAATTGGTTCACGATTAAACGGTTTGCGTGGTACTGGTGGCGCGATAAGCAGAAACGCCGTCTTGCCCGGGCATGGACGTGGGCCAAAGAAACCCTCAGGCACCCGCTTGTGGTAGCGACATACATCTGCATACTCAGCGCAGCATTGGCTGTCGTTGTTTGGACCATGACAGAGGGGCAAAGAAGTAGCCTTCCACCATGATCAACCATATCTCACGAGCAAGATAAAGTGCCTAACGAAAGAGCCCCAATATTTGGGGCTCTTTCTTCAACATTTATGGAAAACGTCTTGCTCGCAAGAGGCCCCTTTTTTGTTGATTTACTTCGGATGCTAGCCGGTGACTTCCAGGATTTTGGCCTTGAGGTCGTCCGGCTTGAACGGCTTGGTGATGAAGGCGGACACGCCGGTCTTGGAGGCCAGTCCCTGCTGGGAGGCCTCGGACTCGGTGGTGACCATGATGATGGGCACGCCCTCCATGCCGGGGGTGGAGCGGATCTTGCCGACCAGCTCCATGCCGTCCATGATCGGCATGTTCATGTCCGTGATGATGACCTCGAACGATTCGCCCTGTTCGATGAACTCGTAGGCCTCCTCGCCGTTGGCGGCCACGAACGGCTCGAAGCCGAGGTCCGTGAGGATGGCCCGGTGCATGGCGCACATGGAGCGGGAGTCATCGGCGGCCAGGGCCTTGCGCGTGCCCACGGTCAGGGCCGGCAGCCGGTCCAGGTCCTGTTCCGCGCGGATGCCGCCGATCTCGGCCAGGGCATCCCGGAACTCCTCCACGATCTCCGGGTCGCGGGACTCGGCCAGGGCGTCCACGAGGATGTCCCCCGCGCCCTGGTTTTCGTACAGGTGGTCGAAAATGCTGATGGCCCGCGAGTTGATGACGGCCTTGGCCAGTCGGAAGGACTGTTCGTCGGCCGCCGAGATGAGCTTGGTCAGGGCGGCGATCATGCCTGAATTGATGTGCTGCTCCAGTCCGCCGATGACGGCCATGAGGATCAGCTCGTCGGTCTCGGACAGCCCGTCCACCAAGCAGATAATGCCTTTCATGGTGCCGATGCGGCCCAGGGCCTCGTACACGGCGTAGCGGACGTTCGAGTCGTCGGCCTGGCCCTTGTCGAAGGCGGCCACCAGCCCGTCCGCGCCGGCGCGGTCGCGCAAGAAGCCCAGCACGTTGGCGGCCAGGATCTTGGTGTCAGTGTCCCCGGTCTCGAAGGCGCCGAGCAGCATGGGGATGCAGAAGGAGCCCACGTTGATCAGCGCGTCGGTGATGATCCGGCGCACCGTGGGGTTCTTGTGGTGCAGAGTCTTGACCAGGAAGGAGATGGTGTCCTCGGTGGCGTTGCGGGCCAGTCCGTCCACGGCCTTCCAGGTGGTGATGTCGCAGACCTCGAAGCGGTCGTCCGCCTCGCTCTCGATGATGATCTTCTTGAATTCCTCGATGGACTGGGGGTCGCCCAGCTTGCCCAGGGCCTCGATGCACGAGGACTGGATGAACGGGTCCTCGTGGTCCAGGAACTGCCGGAACACGGGCATGGCGGCCTTGTCGCCGATGCGCGCCAGCGAGGTCAGGATCTCCATCAGCCGGTCGAGGTCCTTCTCGGCCAGGGCCAGATCGACCAGCGGCTGCACCGCGCCCTTGAGGCCGTATTCCCCGGCCACCCGGATGCATAAAATGTTGAAACCCTCGTGCGCGTCCTTGAGCCCCTCGATGACCTTGTCCTCGTTGCTGGACAGGACCGCGTTCAGGGCGTTGACCACCATATAGTCTATGGACGTATCGCCGACCGGGTTCTTGAGCAGGTCGATCAGGCCGGGCAGGGCCTCGGAATCCTTGCTGCCGGAAATTTCATTGAGGATCGTGATCTGATCCAGAAATTCCTTTTCCCTGAAGTTCTCTAGTGGTGACATGGCTTCTCCGCGTGTTGATTGGAAGGCTGCGGCCTACTCGAAGCAGAACTCGATGGTGAAACCCCCGTCCTTGGTCTTGAAGGGGATGGCCATGATCGGGGCCTTTGCCATGTGGGAGATGGTGTGGTTGTCTCCCATGACCACGGTGGGCGTGGAACCCTGGAATACGAGCCCGCGCTCCGCCAGGCCCGCGCGCGCCTGGCCGGAGATCATGTTCGTCAATTCGCCCACGGCGTCCTTGACGTCCTGCATGATGTCGTCGATCTCGTCGCCGAGCATGTTCTTGACGATGGCCACGGCGCATCCCTTGGAAAAGGAAAGGGAAACACTGCCGTTCTTCTCGCCGGTGATGCCGACCATGCCGGACACGTCGCCGGCGGCAACGTTGTTTCGCTTCACGTAGGGTTTGCCCACCTCGGGTCTGATGAATGCCATGGTGGACAAGACATCTATGGCGGCTTTGATGAAGGGCTTGGCCAGTTCGACGTCCATGCTCTATCTCCTTAAAAAAGTGAGGGTCTTTGTATCAGTTTTCAAGTTTGCTCCAATTATCCGCAATAAATGGAGAAGACCTGTGTGTATCCGCTAAACGCGCACGCGGCGGCAAAACACCGCCTTGCCAGTACGTACCCGAGGATGAGTTAGCGGGTCAAGGTGTGTATAATATTAATAATACCTCGCCGGGAATTTTCTTGCCCCGGCCCGGCGGCCCCCGCGCCGGACCTCCCCGGCGGCGGTCTCGGCCCGGAGGGCGCAACCGCGCGCCCGGACGGGGGGCGAAGCGCCTCCGGCCCATGCCCTCGGCCCTCCCGGCGCCCTTGACACGGCTCACGTCCATTCATACATAGAAACCAACTACAACAGGAAGCGTGAACCGTGAGCAGTTACAAGATTCATCCGATCGTCATGGGCACCAAGGTCTTCGACAAGGGCATGATGACCTACCAGCACGATTACGGCACCCCGTACACCATCCCCATCTATACCTGGTACATAGAGGGCGGCGACAAGAACATCCTGGTCGACACCGGCGAAATGCAGCCGATCATCTCCGAGGACCGCGAAAAGGCCATCGGCGGCAAGATATATACCTTTGAGGAAGGGCTGGCCAAGTACGGCCTCAAGCCCGAGGACATCGACATCATCATCCACACCCACCTGCACAACGACCACTGCGAGAACGACTACAAGTGTCCGAACGCGACCATCTACGTGCATGAGAAGGAGATGGAGTCGGTCTACAATCCGCATCCGCTCGACTTCCGCTACCTGGAGGACTACGTGGACGACGCGAAGGAGAACGGCCAGATCGTGACCGTGGACAAGGACACCGAGGTCCTGCCCGGCATCACCATGATCCACACCCCGGCCCACACCCCGGGCGGCATGTCCGTGAAGATCGAGACCGAAAAGGGCTCGGTGCTCATCTGCGGTTTCTGCACCATCCTCGAAAACCTGGACCCGCCCAAGGAGGTCCGGGCCATGGAGATGGAGGTCATCCCCCCGGGCACCAACACCGGTCCCTACGAGGCCTACGACATCCTGCTCAAGGCCCGCGACATGGCCGACTACGTCCTGCCCCTCCATGAGCCAAAATGGGCATCCATGGAGACCATCCCCGAATAGTTCGAGCGGGGGGCATCCCATGCGGAAGCCCCCCGTTTTCCTTGCCATAACGACGCATCGGGGCGTACCGTCCGGGCATGTCCCCCGTCATTCTCGCCATCCTGCCCATCTTCGGGCTCATTCTCACCGGCTTCATCCTGTACCGACTCGACTTTCCCGGCGTGGGATTCTGGCCCGTGTCCGAACGGCTGACCTATTACGTGCTCTTCCCGGCCATGCTCGTCAGCGGCTTGTCCGGGCGGCAGTTCGACGCCTCGTCCCTGGGGCTCTCCCTTACCCTGGTGGGGGCGGTCTGCCTCCTGGGCGCGTTCCTGGTCTTCACCCGGACCCTGTTCCACCTGGACGGCCCGGTCTTCACCTCGGTCTTCCAGGGGGCCATCCGCCCCAACACCTACGTGGGGCTGTCCGCCGCGGCCGGGCTGCTCGGCCCGGACTGGATGGCCCTGTCCGCCGTGGCCCTGCTGACCCTCATCCCCCTGGTCAACGTGCTCTGCGTCCTGGTCCTGTCCCGCCACGGCAGGCACGGCGGCGGCCTGGGCCGGGTGGGACTCGAACTGATCAAGAACCCGCTCATCCTGGCCTGCGTGGTCGGCATGGCCCTCAGCGCGCTCGACCTGTCCCTGCCCGGCGTGCTCACGGACCTGCTGTCCATCCTGGGCAAGGCCGCGCTGCCGCTGGGCCTGCTCGCCGTGGGCGCGGGCCTGCGCTTTACCGGCATCGGCGCGTCCACCCTGCCCGTGGCCCTGGCCTCCCTGGCCCACCTCGTGGCCCTGCCCCTGGCCGCCTACGGCTGCGCCCGCCTGCTGGGCGTGGGCGGCCCGACCGTGACCACCGCGCTCATCTACACCGCCATCCCGGTCTCGGTCTCCGCCTTCATCCTCGCCCGCCAAATGGGCGGCGACCACGAGGTCATGGCCCTGATCATCACCGCCCAGACCGTCCTCTCCGCCCTGACCATGCCCCTCATCCTCGCCCTGCTGGGCTAGGAAGACGCCTCCGGCGGCCAGGGGGGAAGGGGGAGAGAGGGCACCCTTTGGAAAACGGCATTATGTAGGAGCCGCACAAGCCTTGCGTTGAAGTGAAGCATGCCCCCGTCATACGATGGGGGCATGCCTATGAGAACCCGAACATCCCCGGCCATGGTGGCCCTGGCCCGCAAGAAA
>NZ_JBGLYH010000073.1:0-16254 GCF_041414475.1 Pseudodesulfovibrio karagichevae | reverse complement strand
GGTTCCGGGGGCCTGATCAGGCCCCCGGAACCGGTGGACGAACAATAAAAGTGTTACCCATGTACCCGGGCAGAACTGTTACCCATGTTTCCGGTTGCACAGGGAACCCTTTTCTCAAAGGGTTCCCCTCTCCCCTTCCCCCGGCCGCCGGAGGCAATTCACGGCTCTTCTTGACAGCGCGGAGGGCGGTACCTACTTAAGGACCCACCACTACTTTCAAGGAGAGCACCATGAGTTATGACATTCGGCTGGTCAAACTGGTCAGCGGCGAGATGGTTGTCGGCAACTATGTCGGCAGCGACATCGAGGACCCCGCCATCCTGCAGGCCATGCCTACCCAACAGGGCACCCAGATGGTCCTGCTGCCCTACGGATATCCCTTCGACCAGGAAATGCAGGGCAAGATCGCCCAGAGCCACGTCCTGTTCGAGTACAAGAACTGCCCCGAAGAGCTGAAGACCAAATACATCGAAGCCAAGACCAACATATCCCTGTCCAGCGGCGGGCTCGACCTGTCCGGCATGAGCGGCGCGGGCGGCGGCCTGGATCTCGGCTAGCCGACCCAAGCGAAACCTGCTATTTTGAACGGGGCTGGTTCATGCGAGCCAACCCCGTTTTTCCGTTCCCCGAACCATCCGAGATAATGAAAGAACTTCTGCCCATCCTCCCCCGTCCCTCGCGCTACATCGGCAGCGAATGGGGCGCCGTGTTCAAGGACCCGTCCACCGTGACCGTGCGGTGCGCCCTGGCCTTTCCCGACATGTACGAGGTGGGCATGTCCTACCTCGGCCAGAAAATATTGTCCAAGACGCTGAACGCGCAGCCGAATTTCTGGGCAGAACGGGTCTTCACCCCCGACGAGGAGGCCGGGAACATCCTGCGCGAGCACAATGTTCCCCTGGCCACCCTGGAGTCCGATAGCCCGCTCAAGGACATGGACGTCGTCGGGTTCAGCCTGACCCACGAGCTGTGCTACACGAACATCCTGTACATGCTCGACCTGGCGGGCATCCCCTTCCGCAGCGCGGACAGGGAGGAGCCGCTGCCGCTCATCGTGGCGGGCGGCGGCGCGGCCTTCAACGCCGAGCCCGTGGCCCCGTTCTTCGACGCCATGGTCATCGGCGACGGGGAGGAGGCCATGGTCGCCCTGCTGGCCGCCGTGGAGCGGGCCAAGGACGGCGGGCTGTCCAAGCGGGAACTGCTGGAGTCCCTGACCGAAATTCCGGGGCTGTACGTCCCGTCGTTCTTTGAGGACGAAGGACCGGGCAAGCCGCTGAAACCGCTCAAGGAAGGATACGAGACCGTGGAAAAGGCCGTGGTGGACGACCTCGACCGCACGCCGTTCCCCACGGGGCAGACCATTCCCTTCGGGGCCATCCACGACCGGCTAACCATGGAGATCGCCCGGGGCTGCACGCGCGGCTGCCGGTTCTGCCAGGCGGGCATGATCTACCGCCCGGTGCGCGAGCGCTCACTCAACGGCCTGGACGCCATCCTGACCGACGGCCTGGCCGAGACCGGGTACGAGGAGACCTCCATGCTATCGCTGTCCACCGGCGACTTCTCCGGCCTGGACACCCTCTTCACCCGCAGCTTCGACAAGTGTGCGGCCGAACAGATTGCCATTTCACTGCCGTCCCTGAGGGTCGGCTCCCTGTCCGCGCCGATCATGGAGCGCATCTCGTCCATCCGGCGCACGGGCGCGACCATCGCCCCGGAGGCGGGCAGCCAGCGGCTGCGGGACGTGATCAACAAGGGCGTGGACGAGGCCGGGCTCATCGAGCACGTTCGCCTGCTCTTCGAAAACGGCTGGCAGGGCGTGAAGCTCTACTTCATGATCGGCCTGCCCACCGAGACGGACGAGGACCTGGACGCCATCCTGGACCTCTGCCTCAAGGTGCGCGACGCGGCCGGACGGCACATAAAGAGGCTGCAGGTCACAGCGGCGGTCTCGCCCTTCGTGCCCAAGCCGCACACCCCGTTCCAGTGGGAGCCGCAGATTCCGCTGGATGAGATTTACCGGCGCATCGACCACCTGCGGAACATCTTCCGCCCGCACAAACGCATTTCCATCAAGTACCACGAGCCCGAGATGACCTCGCTCGAAGGGGTCTTCTCACGCGGCGACCGCCGTCTGGCCGAAGTGGTCGAGCGGGCCTACGCCAAGGGCGCGCTCTTCTCCAGCTGGAAGGACCATCTGCGCCTTGCGCCCTACCGTGAGGCCATGGACGAGGCCGGGCTGGACTGGAACGAATTCACCGGCCCGCGCGACCCGGAAGGGCCGCTGCCCTGGGACCACCTGTCCAGCGGCCTGACCAAGCGGTTCCTGCTCAAGGAGCGCGAACGCGCCCTGGCCGGGAAGATCACCGACGACTGCCGCTACGGGGCGTGCCGCAACTGCGGCGTCTGCCAGTTCGACGGCCGGGTCTCGACCCTGAAGGGACAGGCCGGGAACAAGGACATCCGCCCCAGGCTGGTCTTTCCGCAGCGGGACCAGGAAGGCGAACAGCCGCCCTACACCGTGGAGAAGCCGGACCTGACCGGCAAGGCGGCCCACTACCGGGTGTGGTACGAGAAGACCGGCCCGGCCGCCTTCCTCAGCCAACTGGAGCTGCAGGCCGTGTTCGAGCGCGCCTTCCGCCGGGCCCGGCTGCCCATGGCCTTTTCCGCCGGGTTCCACCCCATGCCGAGGTTGTCCTTCGGCAAGGCGCTGCCCGTGGGCGTGGAGAGCCTGAGCGAATGGATCAACGTGTTCCTGCGCGAGGACTTCGGCCCGGACGAGGTGGTCGACCGCCTCGGGCGGAACATGCCCAGGGGGCTCGCCATTCTCCAGGCGGAACGGCTGTCCATGGGCCGCAAGCAGTCCCAGGCCGTGGAAGAGGTCTTCACCCTGTGCTTTGCCCGCGACGAGGAGCGCCGCCGCGACCAGTGGAGGGCGTTCATGGCCTCGGAACACCATTTCATCGAGAAGAAGACCAAGAAGGGCAAGCCCAAGCAGGTGGACCTGCGGCCCATGGTCCGCGAGATGGCCGAGAACGAGGACGGCCTGACCCTGGTCCTGGACTGGCGCGAGGAGTACATGAGCCCGCTGGCCCTGTGCACCAACGTCATGGGGGACGCCGGGCTGCTCGACTTCACCCTGCTCAAGACCGAACAGCGTTTCAAGCCGGACCCGGACGGGGACGCCTAACCGAACAGGCCGCCGCTCGAACCGATGGTCACGGTGACCTGCCGGTAGGTGGCCACGTCTCCCCCGACAACTGGGGTCATGCGGACGAGCACGTCCGTCGAGCCCTCCTGCAGGGCGGTGAACAGGTAGCGCGCCCGGGGCTCGCCGTCGTCGTCATATTCCAGATACCGCTCCATGCGGAGCATCTCCGGATCGAAGACCGCTCCGGTGATATAATATCCCTTTGCCGTCGGCCTGAGCACGTCCAGGGCGAAAACCTGGCTCTTTTCCACCTGCAGGGCGGTGCTGTAATCTTCGTCTAAAACAATCGTTTCAACGGGCGACAGCCCGCCATTGACTGAAGAAGAACCGGAGCATGCGTTCAAAACCAGAATAAAAAACGGGCAGAATGCCCAAAATGCAATTTTTTTGAACAAGATTCGCCTCCGCAAGTGCGTCGTCAAATTCATTACGCTATTGTTAAAGCCCGACGAAGCGTGTATGAATGTTTCGTTTTCGTCCGAGGAAACTACGCCGCCTCGGGGGTTGCATGCAACCCCTGCGGCAGACTGTTTTTCGGACCGCGCCCGAAGGGGTGCAAGAGAGGTATGGAACGCGCCGCTGCTGGCGCAATCGGATTAATTTATGGAGGAATAACCTATGAAAGCGTCGACGTTCAAAACCGCCGGCAAATTCTCCCTGCTCGTTCTCTCCCTGCTGGTCGCCGCCCTCATGCTGGTCGGCTGCAGCGGCGAGGAGAAAAAAGAGGCAGCCGAGAAAGCCGCCCCCGCTGCTCCTGGAAAAGTCACCCTCAAGCTCGCCATGGATGCCGACCCGGTGTCCCTTGATCCTCATGTCCAGCTGTCCGGCGGCATGTTGCAGTACTCCCACATGGTCTTTGACCCGCTGGTCCGTTACGACAAGGACATGAATTTCGTTCCGCGTCTGGCCGAAAGCTGGGAACGCATCGACGACCTGACCATGCGCTTCCATCTGCGCAAGGGCGTCAAGTTCCATTCCGGCAACGACTTCACCGCCAAGGACGTGGTCTTCACCCTGGACCGCCTGAAGAAATCCGACGACTTCAAGGGTCTCTTCGAGCCCTTCACCGGCGCCGTGGCCGTGGACGACTACACCGTGGACCTGGTCACCAAGAAGCCCTACGGCCTGGTGCTGAACATGGCCACCTACGTCTTCCCCATGGACAGCCTGTTCTACACCGGCACCGACGACAAGGGCAAGGCCAAGGACCTCATCCTCAAGACCGACTACTCCTTTGCCAACGAGAACGAGTCCGGCACCGGTCCCTTCATGGTCACCAGCCGCGAGCAGGGCGTGAAGACCGTCTTCACCCGGTTCAAGGACTACTGGAACAAGGACACCGGCAACGTCGAGGAGATCGTCCTCTCCCCGATCAAGAATGACGCCACCCGCACCGCTGCGCTCATGTCCGGCGACGTAGACTTCGTCATGCCCGTGCCTCCGCAGGACCTGGACCGCATCCGTTCCACCGAAGGCCTGCAGCTTGTGACCATGTCCGGCTCGCGCATCATCACCTTCCAGCTGAACGAGAAGAGCAACCCGGCCTTGGCCGATCCCAAGGTCCGCCTGGCCATGGCCTATGCCTATGACAACCAGGGCGTGGTCGAGAAGATCATGAACGGCTTCGCCACCGCGGCCGGCCAGATGTCCCCCAAGGGCTACGTCGGCCATGTTGACTCCCTGGTGCCCCGCTTTGACCTCGACAAGGCCAAGTCCCTGATGGCCGAGTCCGGCTTCCCCAACGGTTTCGAGGCGACCATGATCGCCCCCAACAACCGCTACGTGAACGACGAGAAGATCGCCGAAGCCTTCGCCTCCATGATGTCCAAGCTCGGCATCAAGATCTCCCTGAAGACCATGCCCAAGGCGCAGTACTGGGATCAGTTCGACGCTCAGGTGGCCGACATTCAGATGATCGGCTGGCACTCCGACACCGAGGACTCCGGCAACTTCTTCGAGTTCCTGTCCATGTGCCGCAACGCCGAGACCGGCTACGGCCAGTACAACTCCGGCAACTACTGCAACCCCAAGGTGGACGAGCTGACCCTGGCCGCCCAGACCGAGACCGACCCGGCCAAGCGCGCCGCCGACCTGCAGGAAGTCGAGGAAATCCAGTACAACGAAGCCGGCTTCATCCCGCTGCACTGGCAGAACCTGTCCTGGGCCTCCAAGTCCAACATGAACACCGAAGACATCGTGAACGTCATGAACTTCCCGTACTTCGGCGACCTGGTCATCAACTAACGTTCTGACGGCTTGCATTAACCGTAAAATAACAATAAAGGGGAACCCCGGCCTCGCCAGGGTTCCCCTTTCATACAAAACACGGCCTCAAGGCCGGTACTGTTGCGGTCCATCCCCCGAGCCCGGCCCACAATTCCGTGGCCGGAGAACATAAAACGTCAACGAGTCAACATGTTTGCATTCACCGTAAAACGAATCCTGCAAGCCGTGATCGTCATGCTGATCATCAGCTTCATCGGATTCGCCATCAAACACAATTTCGGCGATCCCGTCCGCGACCTTGTGGGGCAGCGGGTCACGGCGGCCGAGCGGGCGCAGATCCGCGATCGTCTGGGCCTCAACGACCCGTTCCCGGTGCAGTACGTGCGCTTTTTGCGCGACGCCCTGCACGGCGATCTGGGCCAGAGCTACTTCTTCAAGAAACCGGCCACCGAAGTCATCGTCAAAAAGGCCCCGGCCACCCTGGAACTGGTCTTCTGCGCCGCGCTGATCATCGTGGTTCTGTCCATTCCGCTCGGCATCTATTCGGCCATCCGGCCCAAGAGCCTTTTTTCCCGGTTCGTCATGGGCGGGTCCATCGTCGGGGTGTCCATGCCCGTCTTTCTGACGGCCATCCTGCTCATCTACATTTTTTCCGTGGAACTGCACTGGCTGCCGTCCTACGGACGGGGGCAGACCGTGCTCCTGTTCGGCTGGTGGGACAGCGGCATGGTCACGGCGGACGGCCTCAAGCACCTGATCATGCCGTCCATCGCCCTCTCCTCCATCATGCTCCCGCTGTTCATCCGCCTCATCCGCTCCGAGATGATGGAAGTGCTGGAGAGCGAATACGTCAAGTTCGCCTGGGCCAAGGGCATCAAGCCCTGGCGCGTCTGGATCGTCCACGCCTTCAAGAACACCCTGCTCCCGGTCATCACCGTGGGCGGCGTGCAGCTCGGCATCATGGTGGCCTTCACCATCCTGACCGAGACCGTGTTCCAGTGGCAGGGCATGGGCTCCATGTTCATCGAGTCCGTGGAGCGTTCCGACACCTCGCTCATGGTCGCCTACCTGGTCTTCGTGGGCATCGTGTTCGTGCTCGTGAACACGCTGGTGGACATCATCTACGGCCTGGTCAACCCCACGGTCCGCGTGGCAGGGAGGCAGTAGCATGAGAACCCGCTGGCAACGCTTCAAAGAATCCTACATGCTCTACAGCTTCCTGCGCGACCCCATGGCCGTGACCTGCTTCGTCATCCTGGCGGTGCTGTTCTTCACCGCCTTCGCCGCGCCGATCATCGCCCCGCACGATCCGTACAACACCAAGACCATCGACATCATGAACGCCCAGATCCCGCCGATCTGGGAACACGGCGGCAATCCGCAATTCCTGCTCGGCACCGACGCCCAGGGACGCGACATGCTCTCGACCATGCTCTACGGCATGCGCGTGTCCATCCTCATCGGCATCGGCGCGGTCTGTCTCCAGGCCTTCCTCGGCATCGTGGTCGGCCTGCTCTCCGGATACATCAAGCGGCTGGACAACATCCTCATGCGCATAGCCGACGTCCAGCTGTCGTTCTCCACCTACATGGTGGCCATCTTCATCGGCGCCATCGTCCAGGCCGCCTTTGGCGTGGCCGGATACGACGAGGTGGCCGTGCCCCTGATCATCGTCATCATCGGCCTGGCGGAATGGCCGCAATACGCCCGCACTGTGCGCGCCTCGGTGCTGGCCGAACGCAAGAAGGAATACGTGGAGGCGGCCCGGATCATTGGCCTGTCCAAGATCCGGATCATGTGGCGGCACATCCTGCCCAACACCCTCTCCCCGGTCCTCGTCATCTCCACGGTCCAGGTGGCCAACGCGATCATGAGCGAAGCGGCCCTGTCCTTCCTGGGACTGGGCATGCCCGTGACCAAGCCCTCGCTGGGATCACTGATCACCGCCGGTTTCGAGTACATCTTCTCCGGTTCCTGGTGGATCACCATCTTCCCCGGCATCCTGCTGGTCACCCTGATCCTGGTCATCAATCTCCTGGGCGACTGGGTCCGGGACTTCCTCAACCCCAAACTCTACAAGGGGTAAGGCGTGGAAAAACTCATAGACATCCAAAACCTGCGCGTGGACTTCGAGCTGCGCTCCGGCAGGGTCCGGGCCGTACGCGACGTCAGCCTGGTCATCAACAAGGGCGAACGCCTCGGCATTGTCGGCGAGTCCGGCGCGGGCAAGTCCGTGCTCGGCTTCTCGATCATCAACCTCATCTCCAAGCCAGGCAGGATCACCGGCGGCCGGATACTCTTCGACGGCCGCGACCTGACCAAGCTCAACGACGACCAGATGCGGCACATCCGGGGCAACGACATCTCCATGATCTTCCAGGATCCGATGATGACGCTCAACCCGGTGCTGACCATCGGCACCCAGATGAAGGAGACCATCCTGGCCCACATGAACGTCTCGGACAAGGAAGCCGAGGCCATCTGCCTGGACAAGCTACGCAAGGTCTACATCCCCTCCCCGGAAAAACGGCTCAAGCAGTACCCGCACGAGTTCTCCGGCGGCATGCGCCAGCGCATCGTCATCGCCATCTCGCTGCTGACCAGCCCCAAGCTGATCATCGCGGACGAGCCCACCACGGCGCTCGACGTGACCATTCAGGCCGAGATCATGGACCTACTCCTGGAGCTCTGCGAAAAGGAGAACATGGGGCTCATCCTGATCACCCATGACCTGGCCGTGGTCTCCGAGGTCACCCAGCGCATCGCCGTGCTCTATGCGGGCAAGGTGGTCGAACTCGGCAGGGCCGACCAGCTCATCTCCAACCCGCAGCATCCCTACACCAAGGGGCTCATCCAGGCCCTGCCGCAGATGGCGGGCGGAAAGAGGCGGCTCAACCAGATCCCCGGCATGATGCCCTCCCTGCTGAACATGCCCAAGGGCTGCCCGTTCGAACCTCGCTGTACGATCTGTGCCGAGCGCTGCAAGACGGAGATACCGAAACTCCATGAACTCGCATGCGGCACGCAAGTCGCCTGTTTCGAATGCGAAGGAGGCGAGTAACCATGAGTGCCATCCTCGAAGTCAAGGACATCGACAAACACTTCGACATATCCGGCTCGGTCATCGACCAGCTCCGGTTCACCGGCGGCAAAATCAGCCGCAGGAAGACCGTGGTCAAGGCGGTCAACAGCGTCTCCCTGGACGTTCAGGCGGGCGAGACCCTGAGCGTGGTCGGCGAGTCCGGCTGCGGCAAGTCCACCCTGGCCCGCACGGTCATGGGCCTGTACCGGCCCAACAAGGGCGAGATCCACTACCGGGGCGCGCGCATCGACAACCTGAGCTCCGGCAAGATGCTCCCCTACCGGACCAAGATGCAGATGGTCTTCCAGGACCCGTACGCCTCGCTCAACCCGCGCATGACCGTGCGCCAGATTCTGGAGGAGCCGGTCCGCTTCCACAACCCGGACATGAACCGCGACGAGGTCCGCGACCGCGTGGCCGAGGTCATGTGCCAGGTGGGCGTGGATCCGGTCTGGGCCACCAACTTCCCGCACGAGTTCTCCGGCGGCCAGCGCCAGCGCATCTCCATCGCCCGCGCCCTGGTCCTCGATCCTGAATTCATCGCGGCCGACGAGCCCATCGCCGCGCTCGACGTGTCCATCCAGGCCCAGATCCTCAACCTGCTCATGGACGCCCAGGAACAGCGCGGCCTGACCTACCTGTTCATCAGCCACGACCTGAGCGTGGTCGAGCACATCTCCAGCCGCGTGCTGGTCATGTACCTCGGCTGCGTCTGCGAGCTGGCCACGGCCAAGGAGCTGTTCACCAGCCCGAAGCATCCCTATACCCAGGCCCTGCTGTCCGCCATCCCGAGGCTCGGAGGCCAGGCCGGGGGACACGTCAAGCTGTCCGGCGACGTGCCCACGCCCATCAACCTGCCCACCGGCTGCGTCTTCCACGGCCGGTGCCCGCACGCCAACGAGCGCTGCTCCCGGGAAATCCCCAAGCAGCGCACGATCGACAACGGCACCGTGGTCGCCTGCCACGGCGTCGAGGAAGGCCGCATATAGGCCTCAGGCAGCCGGGGGAAGGGGAGAGGGAAACCCTTTGAAAAGGGTTGTCCCTCTCCCCTTCCCCCGGGCCCCCATCCTCTCTCCCTTCCTAAACTTTTTGTGGCCGCTTCGCGGGGTGAGCCAGCTATTTATCGTTGAATAAAAAACGGCGCACTCTTTGAGAGTGCGCCGTTCTGGTTTCACAATTATTCAATGAGCTAGATGATGAAGTGCTCCTTGAGCTCGCTGACCACCTTGTCCCGGTCCAGGGGCTTGACGATGTAGATGCACGCCCTGGTATTGAAGAACGCCCTGTCCACGCTGGTGTCGTCCACCACGCAGGTGATCATGGCCAGTTTGAAGCTGTCGGGTTCGGCCACGCCGTCCTTTTGCTCCCTCGCGCGCATGAGCTCCGCCGCCTGGTGGCCGTCCATGCCGGGCATGAGGATGTCCATGAAAACCATGTCGAAAGGGCGCCCCTCGTCCCGGGCATTCGAAAACATCTCCACCGCGCTCTCGCCTGTCGAAGCCGTGGCGCACTCCCCGTAGGGGGCCAGGATGACCTGCAGAAAGAGATGCATGCTCTCGTCGTCGTCGACTATCAGGAACCGCACGCCGCCTCCAGCGCTTGTCTCGTTGCTAAAGATCGATGCCGTACTTCTTGATGGCCGCCATGCCGCCGTGGATGTTGGTCACATCCTTGTAGCCCTTCTCGTCGAGCATGATCTGCGCTTCGTAGGAACGCGCCCCGGTGTTGCAGACCAGCACGATGGGCCGGTCCGTGGGGATCTCGTCCAGACGGTTGTAGATCTCGCCCTGCGGGACATTGTGCCAGAATTCCGGGTTGCGCTCCACGAACGGATCGGCGTCGCCCTTTTCCCGGCAGTCCAGGAAGAAACAGGCGTCCTTGTCGCGGTTGTCCCACAGCTCCTTGAACCCGGCCGGGCCTACGCCCCGGTTGATGCCCGCCAAGGCGTTGTCCGCCAGGTTGGCCAGGGAATTCAGGATGTCCATGGCCGCGGCAAACGGCGGGGAATAGGCCAGCTCCATGTTGGACACGTCGTCGATGGTCGGGGACGACTTGAGGATGGCGGCCACCGCGTTGATGCGGCCCACCATGGCGTCGCCCGAAGAACCGAAGCCCTGCACGCCGAGCACGCGGCGGGTGGGCTTGTCCACGACCATCTCCAGCGTCATCAGCTCCTTGGTCGGGTAGAAATGCGCCCGGTCCAGCTGGATGAGCAACACGGACATGGCGTCGAAACCGGCCGCCTTGGCGGAATCCAGGCTTAACCCCGTGCCCGCCATGGAGGTCTCGAACAACTTGACCACGAACGAGCCGACCACGCCGTCGAACTTGGCCGAGCCGCCCGCCAGGTTGGTGCCGATGATGCGGCCCTGGCGGTTGGCCATGGAGCCCAGCGGCAGGAAGGCGTCCTGGCCGGTGACCAGGTTCGGGACGATGCAGCAGTCGCCGCCCGCGTAGATGTCCGGGTCGTTGGTGCGCATGAACTCGTCCACGTAAACCCCGCCGCGCTCGTGCACGGCCAGCCCGGCCTCCTTGGCGATGCCCGAGTTGGGGACCACGCCCGCGGAGATGATCACGGCGTCCGCGTCGAGCACGCGCTCGCTGGTGATCACGCGCTTGACCACGCCGTCCTCGCCCTCGATGGCCTTGACGGTCTCGCCGAAATAGAAGGTGACGCCGTTCTCCTCCATGTGCTTGCGGCCCATGGTGGCCAGGGTCGGGCTGACCAGGCGGGGCATGATCTGGCCGGTGATCTCGACCACCGAGGTTTCCACGCCCCACATGTCGGCGAAGGCCTCGGCCATTTCCAGGCCGATGAAGCCCGCGCCGATGATCACGGCGTTGCCCACCTCGCCCTTGGAGATGGCCTCGCGGATGCGCGTGGCGTCGCCGGGGTTGGCCACGTAGTTGACGCCCTTCAGGTCCTCGCCGGGCAGCCCCAGCTTGCGCGGGGACGCGCCGGTGGCGATGACCAGCTTGTCGTAGGAAATGGTTTCTTTCTCGCCGGTCTGGACGTTCTCCACCTCCACGCGCTTGTTCTTGCGGTCGATGCGCGTGGCCTTGGTCAGGATACGGACATCCACCCCCTTGACTTCCTTGAAGAACTTGGGGTCGCGCAGCATGTGAAAGCTGGTGGTGCACAGCTCGGAGGCGTCCGACACGTCGCCGGACACGTAATAAGGGATGCCGCAACCGCCATAGGAGATCATGGCGGTCTGGTCGATCATGGTGACCTTGGATTCGGGTTCCAGTCGTTTGAAACGGCAGGCGGCCTTGGGCCCGAGGGCCACGCCGCCGATGACAACAATGTGCTGAGACATAAAACTCATCCTTGGTATCTTGAGCCGCGAGCGTCCCTCGCGCCCGCCGCGTTACTTCAGGAACGAAGCGATGGACTTGCCGAGGCGCTTGATGCCCTCTTCGATCCGGGCCTCGTCCGAATTGGAGAAGTTCAGGCGCAGGGTGTTCTCGCCCGAGCCGTCCACATAGAACGGCCTGCCGGGCACGAAGGCCACCTTGTCCTTGATGGCCATGTCCAGAAGCTCCATGCTCGAACAGCCTTCGGGCATGGTCACCCACAGGAACATGCCTCCCTCGGGCTTGGTGATGGTCACGCCCTCCGGGAAATACCGGCCGATCATCTCGACCATGCACTCCCGCTGGCGGCCGTAGCGATCCTTGATCAGGGCCACGTGGGACTCGATGTCGTTGGTCTCCAGGTAGCGGCGCATGATCGCCTGGGCCACGGTGGAGGTGTGCAGGTCGGCCGCCTGCTTGGCGATGACCAGCTTGTCGTAGACATCCCTCTCCGGCGCGACCACCCAGCCGATGCGGAAGCCCGGCGCGGCGATCTTGGAGAACGAGCCGCACAGCAGCCCCTTCTTCTCGCAGAAGGAGAAGACGCTCGGCAGGTCCTCGCCCAGGAAACGCAATTCGCCGTAGGGGTCGTCCTCCACGAAGAGCACGCCGTACCGGTCGGCCAGGGCCGCTACAGCCTTGCGCTTCTCCAGGGAGTAGCTGACGCCCGACGGGTTCTGGAAGTTGGGCACCGCGTAGAAGCACTCGGCCCCGGCCTTGAAGGCAGCCTCCAGCTCGGCGAGGTTCGGTCCGTCCTCCTCCAGAGAGACGGGCACAAACTCGGGCTCGAACAGCGAGAACGCCTGGATGGCCCCGAGATAGCCGGGCCGCTCGATGACCACCTTGCTGCCCCGGTCCATGAAGACCTTGGCGCAGATGTCGAGGATCTGCTGGGAGCCGGTGGTCACCAGGATGGTGTCCGGGTCCACGGTCAGGCCGCGCTTCTTGTACCGCTCGGTGATGATGGCCCGCAGGCCCGCGTCGCCCTCGGTGGTCGAGTACTGCAGGGCGCTGGCCCCGATGTCCTTGAAGACCTCATGGGCGGCCGCGTCCATGGCGGCGACGGGGAAGAGTTCGGGGTTGGGCAAACCGCCAGCAAAGGAAATGATTTCCGGATCAGCCGTGACTTTCAGAATTTCCCGGATGAACGAGCGGTGAACCGTGCCCATCCTCCGGGCGAAATGTTGGGACATGATTTTCTCCTTCAAGCCACTTGGGATACTCTGAAAGCCATTCCCTTGCAAGGGGATGCGCCGACCCGACAGGAGGAAAATCCGCGTCGCGTCGCCGGACCGCCACGGGCAAAAGAAGAGGACCGGGGATCAATCCGGTCCTCAGGGGGCAAGAAGAGGAGAATATGCATGTACCATGCGGTCCGGCCATCACACGTCCGGCCCGGAAACGCTCCGCCCGGCGATGACGGCGATTGCAAATTAAAAATAACTATTATCGAAAAAGAGTCAAGCCCAATATGCCGAAAAACCTGGTGAACAGGCACTACCCGCCCGAGGGCGCTGGAATGGATATTGCTTGCCGACAGGGGATTTGTTAAGAAATCCCAGCCGCAAGGAAACCATGAAACACATACTCGCCGTCACGCTCTTCCTCATCCTGAGCCTGGGCGCCGCGCCGGCCGCGCGGGCCGGGAATTTCATCGCCATGGGCGCGCCCTACCCGCCCTACTGCGTCAGCAACGGCCTGACCGTCAAGGGCATGGCGGTGACCACCCTGACCACCATCATGGACATGTGCGGCACCCCGATCAACGACAGCGAGATCAAGCTCATGCCCTGGGCCTACGCCTACGAAAGCGCGGCCCGGCAGCCGCAACGCATCCTGCTCAACGCCCAGCGCACGCCACAGACCGAACACCTGTACAAGTGGGTCGGCCCCATGGCCACGGCCAGGATCGTGCTCATCGGCCGCAAGCGCGACAAGCTCTTCATCCCCACCAGAAACCAACTCAAGGGGTACCGTATAGCCACCGTGCGCTGGAGCAGGCCGGAGAAGGCCCTGCTCTCCGGCGGCATGCGGGAGGAAGAGCTGCTGCGCAGCCCGAGCCATGTCCAGGCCCTACGGCAACTCGACAAAGGGGAGGTGGACCTGTTCGCGTCCACCGAACGCGGAGCGCCCTACCATCTGGCGGGCATGGGCTTGCGGCCCGAGGACTTCACCGTCTGTTTCACCTTCGACGAGGAGCCCCTGTACTTCGCCTTCAGCCGCGACACGGACGACAGCCTGATCCACCGGCTCAACAGGGCGCTGCAGGAGATCAAGGCCACCGGCCCGCAGGGCCGAAGCTTGTTCGACAGGATGTTCGCCGAGTAGGCGAGAAGGACAATTCCGCAGGAAGAGACGGTGAAAGAGTCAGCTATGCCTGACGGATACGAAACAATGTAGAAAGGGGCCGCGAGGCCCCTTTTGCATTATTCCTTATCCGGAGACCAATTCGGGTCGCGATATTTGTCGGGATTGTAGAGACGCCAGTCGGAACCGTCATCGTACTTTTCGTCCGCACCGGGATACGGAGTGTAGATGTTGTCGTTCTTGCTGGCTTCTTCGTGGTTTTCCACGTTCTCAAAGTATGCATGTTCCATGATAAACCTCTGGTATCCTGGACTAAAACCTCCCCGACGCGGTGTGCTTATCGGGGCGGGACACCCTGCGTCCCGCCCCTTTCGTGAATCAATTAATCGGCAGTGTCAAGCCTCGGTTTGACGTATAATTCGCCGCCGTGGCAGTCGTTGATGACCAGCAGCGGGAAATCCTTGACTTTCATTTCGCGTACGGCCTCGGGCCCCAGTTCCTCGAAGGCGATGACCGTGGATTCCACGATGGAATTGGACAGCAGCGCGCCCGCCCCGCCCGTGGCCCCGAAGTAGACGCCCTTGTACTGCTTCATGGCCGCCTTGACCTCGTCCGACCGCTTGCCCTTGCCGATGGACGCCTTCATGCCCAGCGAGTGCAGCCTCGGGGCGTAGGTGTCCATGCGGTAGGAGGTGGTCGGCCCGGCCGAGCCGATGGGACGGCCTGGAGGGGCCGGGCTCGGGCCCACGTAGTAGATGGCCGAGCCTTCGAGTCCGAAGGGCAGTTCCTTGCCCGCGTCCAGCAGCTCCACCAGCTTCTTGTGGGCCGCGTCGCGCGCGGAATAGATGATCCCGGTCAGGAAGACCACGTCCCCGGCCTTCAACTGTTCGATGTCCCCGTCCGTCAGCGGCGTGTTCAGCTTGTATTCGGCCATTACAGTACGACCTCCTCGTGCCGCTGGGAGTGGCACTGAACATTGACCGCCAGCGGCAGGCTGGCCAGGTGGCACGGTTCCAGGGTGATCTTCACGCCGAGCACGGTGGTCTTGCCGCCCAACCCCATGGGGCCGATGCCCAGCGCGTTGAGGGCCTCCTCCAGTTCCTTTTCCATGGCCGCGACCTTGGGGTCGGGATGAACGTCGTCCAGCTTGCGCAACAAGCCGCGCTTGGCGATCTTGGCCGCGTGCTCGAAGGTCCCGCCGATGCCGATGCCGATGATGGTCGGCGGACACGGGTTCGGACCGGCCTCGGCCACCCGCTCAATCACGAACTTCTTGATGCCCTCCCAGCCCTGGGCCGGGGCGAGCATGGTCACGCGGGACATGTTCTCGGCCCCGCCGCCCTTGGCCATGTAGGCGATCTTCAACCTGTCGCCCGGGACCATGTCGAAATGAATGATCGCCGGGGTGCCGTCCCCGGTGTTGGCCCGGGTCAACGGGTCGCACGCGGACTTGCGCAGGTACCCGTCCGCGTACCCCTTGCGCACGCCCTCGTTGATCAGGTCGCGCAGGTTGCCGCCGACCACCTTGCAGTCGTCGCCGACCTCCACGAACAGCACGGCCAGCCCGCAGTCCTGGCACAGCGGCAACTTGGTGTCACTCGCCAGGTCCGCGTTCTCCAGCAACTGGCGCAGGACCTCCACCGCCGAGGGGGAATCCTCCTCGGCCATGGCCCGCTCCAGCTTGCGACGCACATCGCCGGGCAACTCCGTGTTGCCCCGCATGCACATCCCGGCCACGGCCTCGATGACATCCTTTCCTTGAATCTCTCTCATTTAGTTAGCCTCCGATTGATGCCGAAGGCCTCCCTACCGGGGGTCGCCTTCGGCGGGACCAGAGAACCTTTTGAAAAAGGTTCTCTGGACTCTCCAAAACTTCTTATCGCTCGCTTCGCTCGAAGCCGTGCGAGCGCGTTGATACGAACCTCACCTTTTACCTATTGAAAAGCCCCGTGCTACGGCCCGACCTCCCCCCGCTCCCCTCGCGAAGCGGCCCAAAAAGTTTGGGAAGGGAGAGAGGATGGGGGTCCGGGGGAAGGGGAGAGGGAAAGCCCTTTCCAAAGGGTTTCCCTCT
>NZ_JBGLYH010000072.1:0-17171 GCF_041414475.1 Pseudodesulfovibrio karagichevae | reverse complement strand
AAGGGGGAAAGGGAACCCTTTGAAAAGGGCTTCCCTTTCCCCCTTCCCCCGGACCCCCATCCCCCTTTCCTTCCTAAACTTTTTATTGCCGCTTCGCGGGATGTGCGGCCACGGACTGTTTGCTTTTTCTCCCAATGTTTCAATACGTGGCCTTCTCCATATCCCTTGCCCACGCGCCTGCCGAAGGCACACAAAAAGTTTTGGAGATTCTCAAGAGCCTTTTCCAAAAGGTTCTTGAGCGGGGTCCGGGGCGGGGCCCCGGCCGCCGGAGGCATCATCATCCCCTGCCGCCGCATCCGGGGCAGGCCTGACCAAGCGGAGGATCTTGCCGGACGCGCGGCGGAAGGCGGCCACCACGGCGGGGTCGAACTGGGTGCCTGCGCCGCGTTCTATTTCGCGGCGAGCGAGGTCGATGTCGAGGGCGGCGCGGTAGGGGCGGTTCTGGAGCATGGCGGACAGGGTGTCGGCCACGCTGATGATGCGCGCGCCGAGCGGGATGGCCGCGCCCTTGAGGCCGTGGGGATAGCCCTTGCCGTCCCAGCGTTCGTGGTGGTGGAGGACCATGGCGACCACGCCGAGGCGGCTGAGGGCCGTCACGGGCGCGAGGATGGCGGCCCCGGCCTCGGGGTGGTTGCGGACGGCCCGCCATTCGGCGGTGGTCAGGGGACCCTGTTTCTTGAGCACCGCGTCGGGCACGCCGATCTTGCCGATGTCGTGGAGGTGGCCGGCCACGTGGATGACGGCGGCCTGGCTCGGAGTCAGTCCCATGGCCAGGGCCAGGGCGCGGGCGACCTCGGCCACCTCGTCGGAGTGCATGGAGGTGTGCGGGTCCTTGGCGTCGATGGCGTTGCCCAGGGACTCGGCGAACTGGTGCAGGGCCGTGGTCACGAAATGGTTCGGGTCCGGGCAGGATATGGAAGGCCCCGGCAGCGGACGGGCCGCTGCCGGGGCCAGGCGGGAAGAGTTCATGGTCAGGCGGCCCTGCCTTGGGCCAGGGCGGTCAGGGCGTCGAGGTTGCGCATGATGACCCGGTGCAGGACGTTGCCTTCGCCGCCGCCCTCCACGGCCCGTCCGGCCGCGATGCGGAAGCTGACGCGGGCCTCCTCGTATTTGCCGGACATCTGGTAGACCAGGGCCATGTTGTTGCGCACCTTGGCCTCGTGCAGGGGCGAATTCATGGCCCGGGCCAGGCTGTCGGCCTGGGTCAGCTGGAACAGGGCGTCGCCGGGACGGCCATCATTGCAGGCGCGCATGCCTTCGCGGTTGAGGGCGCCGAGTTTCTTGAGCTCGCTCATCTGTTTCTCCTTGGGTTGGATGTTCTCCGGCCGCGCCAGGCGCGGACCGGCCGGTACATCGGCCTTGGATGTAAACAGAGCCCGCGCCTTCTGGAGCGGTCGTCATGAGCGGAACGGGAACACGGTTGGCGGACATGGAAAGACCATATTGAAATTGAATCTCAATATCAAGACTTTTCCACACACTTTTTTCGCGCCCGAAAAATGGGCCGGGGTACTGGCGTGCCGCGCCGAAATTGCGTAGCATGCCGGAAACATGGAGTCGCCATGCACCGTACACCCGTCCTCACCGCCCCGGCCCTGCTGGCCGTCGCCCTGATCCTGGCCGCCCTGGGCGGCTGCACGGCCGCCTCGACCGAGAAGAGCGCCGCGTCCGTCAGCCCGTCGGACGGAAAGGCCGCCCTCAAGGTCACGGTCTTCTACCGCGAGCGCATGCTGCTGCCGCCGGGCTGCGTCCTGTTCGTGGAGCTTCAGAACATCTCCCAGCTCAACCCCGAAGACAACGGCGTGGGCAACGCCTTCCTGCCGGTCAAGGCCGCGCCGCCCTTCAAGGCGGTCCTGCGGTACGACCCCGGCAGGATCATCGCCCAGTTGCACTACGCGCTCTCGGCGCGCATCGTGCTCAAGGGGCAGGTGCTCTTTTCCGGCAGCACGCGCATCGATCCCCTTTCCTGGCCCAAGGACAAGCCCGTGGAAATCCAGGTGACCATGCCCAAGCGCTAGGCGCGAGGCGGAGTTCCAAAGAGAGGACGTAAAAAGGCCCGGCGCATGGCGTCGGGCCTTTTTCCATTCGCGGGAGGGGCGCGGACGGCGCGCCGTTCCGGACTATCGGGCGATCATGGAGCGCAGCAGCTCGGCGCAGTTCTCGGTGTTGTGCCCCATGTTGTCGAGGCAGTCCACGAAGTGCAGCAGCTGGTAGATGTCCTTGAAGTCGATGTCCTTGTCGTAAATTTTCGTCTGCAGGTCGTTCTTGCGGCGGCGGACCTCGTCGCGCTCCCTGCGGACCTTGCGGTAGCACTCCTTGGTGCCCTCGCGGTCCAGGGACTCGCCGTTGAGCAGGGTGATGGTGGACTTGAGCGCCGGGCCGAGGAGCACGGTGCACTTGGCCACGGAATCCAGGAGGTAGATCATTTCCTTCTGGACGTCCTCGGGGATGGCCACCGGGCGCATGGCCAGCCAGTGCAGGGCGTCCTGGGCCGCGTCGAGCACGTTGTCCTGGCTCTTGGTGTAGGACAGGAACAGGTGCTTCTCCACGGCCATGAACAAGCCCTTGGGCAGGTGGTTGCGGATGTTGCGCTTGATGGAGTCGGCGTGGTTCTCGATCTCGTCCACGGCCTTGGTCAACTCCTTGAACTCGCGGCACACCCCGCCGGACACGTAGCACTCGAGGGATTCGTCGATGGCGGCGATGCACTCGGCGATCTTGTCATAGTGCTCGACCAGCCCTTCCATGGGGGAGCGGCTGCCGAGCAGGCCGAAAAAGGGAATTCTCAATGTCATATGGTGACCTCTACTGAAAAGGGTTGTTGCGATTATTGTTGTAACCTAGCTGTAACACAACCATTTGAGCAGCACAAAGATTACTATGCTGGTCAGGGCCGCGATGGGAACGGTGGCCACCCAGTAGGCGACGATGCGCAGCAGGACCCGGAAATCCACGGCCGAGAAGCCGCGCGCCAGGCCCACGCCGACCACGCCGCCCACCGCCGCATGCGTGGTGGACACCGGCAGGCCGAGATTGGAGGCGACCAATACGGTGGAGGCAGCCCCGAAGTCAACGGCAAAACCGCGCGTGTTGGTCAGGGTGGTGATCTTCTCACCCACGGTGGCCATGACCTTGTGGCCGAGCACGGCGATGCCCACGGCGATGCCGAAGCCGCCCAGGACGAGCATGGGCCACGGGACCTCGGCCTTGGCCAAAAGCATGTGCTCCTTGGCGATGAGGTAGATGGCCGCCACCGGGCCGATGGCGTTGGCCACGTCGTTGGCGCCCTGGGACAGGGCCACGTAGCAGGACGTGCCGACCTGCATCTTGCGGAAGATCCGCTCCACGCCCTCGGCGCCCTCCTCCGCGTCCAGCACGAACTTGGACACGTAGTGACGGGCCACGGCCCAGGCCGCGAAGGACAGAGCCGCGGCGATGGCCAGCGAGCCCGTCCAGTGCAGGCCGAGCGCCTTGCCCGCCGGGGTCTTGTACAGGAAGGACAGGGAGATCATGGACAGGGTGATGGCCACCCAGATGGGCGCCCATTTCTTGGCCTGCTGGATGAAGTGGCGCTTGTACAGGATATATTTTCGGATGTGGGTGAAGATGAAATAGGCGATGGCCGCGGCGAAGAACGGGGAGATGATCCAGGACAGGACGATGCCGCCCATCTTGAGCCAGTTGACGACGTCCGGGCCGCCCGCCACCAGGCCGAATCCGGTGATGGCCCCGACGATGGAGTGCGTGGACGAGACCGGCAGCGAAGTCAGCGTGGCCACCAGGACCCACAGCCCGGCGGCCAGGAGCGAGGCGAACATGCCGATCATGATCAGCTTGGGGTCCGAGATGACGTCGGGATTGATGATCCCCTTGCTGATGGTCGCGGTCACGTGCGAGCCGAGGAAGACCGCGCCCACGAAGTTCAGGACGCCCGCGATGAGCACGGCCTGCTTGACCGTGATGGCCCTGGCCCCCACGGCCGAGGCCATGGAGTTGGCCACGTCGTTGGCCCCCAGGTTGAACGCCATGAGGAACCCGGCCCCCACGGACATGTATAGAAACAGATCGTAAATATCCATCGTATCGACCCTCTTCCGAGGGAATTGGTTAGAGGTTGCCGTTGCCTACAAAGCCGTTTCCCCCGGCTTGTTCAGGCGGAAGCAGAAGCGTGCGCCCCGCACGTCTTCGCCGTAGCCGTCGTGCCAGATGTCGCCGCCCAGGTTCTTGACGATGCGGCGGCAGATGGCCAGGCCCAGCCCGGCGCTGCCCGACCCGTCGATGGTGTTCTCGTCCACGCGATAGAAGCGCTCGAACACCTTGGTGGAGTGTTCCCTGGAAATGCCCGGCCCCTGGTCCTCCACGCAGAAGACGATGGACTCGCCGTCGTCCTCGGCGCTGACCGTGATCTTGCCGCCCTCGGGGCTGTACTTGACCGCGTTGTTGAGCAGATTGTGGAAGACGTGCAGCAGCCCGTCGGTCTCGCCCATGACCATCATCTCGTCCTCCGGGGTGCGGGTGCGGAAGGTGATCCCCCGCTCCCCGGCCCACAGGGCCAGGTCGTCGATGGCCCTGGACAGGTGCTCGCGGCCGGACAGGGGCACCAGCTTGAGCCGCTTCCCGGCCTGCTCGGACTTGGCCAGGGCCAGCATGCTGGAGATGACCTTGTCCATGTGATCCGCGTTCTTGAGCACGATCTCCAGAAATCTGTGCGCCGCCTCCGGGTCGTCGGGCGGCATGTCCAGCAGGGTCTCGGTGTACCCCTTGATGGAGGTCAGCGGCGTGCGCAGCTGATGGGAGGCGTTGGCCACGAAGTCCTTGAGCCCCTTCTCGCTGCGCTTCATTTCGGTGATGTCGTAGAAGACCAGGATGACCTTGCGCACCCCGTTCTGGTCCAGGAACCGCTCGGCCGTGACCTCGACGGTGCGCGTGTCCATGATGTCGATCTGGATGGACCGGGGTCCGGCCTCGGGCTCGGCGATGACCCGGTCCACCAGGTCCTGGATCTCGAAGCGGCGGATGACCTCGATGGGCGAACGGCCCACGGTGGTGGAGGGCAGGTTGAACATCTCGTCCAGGGCGGCGTTGAAGGATTCGATGCGCCCGTTGGAATCCAGGGTGAGCACGCCCTCGCGCATGCCGCCGAACACGGCCTGCAGCTGGCCCTTCTGATCCTGGATGAGCTCGATGTTGCGCTCGATGGACTGGGCCATGGCGTTGACCGACTGGGCCAGGGGCTTGAACTCCCCGCCGGGCAGGACGCGCAGCCTTTTGGAGTAGTCGCCCTCGCCGATGGACCGGGCCAGTTCGGAAAAGGCCCGGATGTCGCGGCCCATGTTGCGGGACATGATCACGCTCAGGAGCACGGCCACGGCCAGGGTGCCCAGGAAGAGCCAGATCAGGTTGGTGCGCAGCAGGTCGAGCCGCGCGCTGACGTGGGAGAACGGCACGGCCATGCGCAGGATGCCCGCGTCCACTGCGGGCACGCCCGGAAACTTCCGGGCTACGTAGAGCATGTCCTTGTCCAGGGTGTCGGAGTGGCGCACGTTCACGCCCCAGCCGGTCTTGAGGGCGGACAAAACCTCGGGCCGGTGGCTGTGGTCGTCCATGGTGCCGAGTTCGGCGAAGGGCACCTCGGAATCGGCCACCACCTTGCCGCCCACGATGTAGGTGATTCGGGAATTGAGCTTGAAGGCCAGCGCGTCCAGCCACTCCGCGAAATCCTGTTCGGACTCGAACAGCGAGTGGTCCTGGATGAGCCATTCGATGGCTTCGATCTGGTGGTGCGTGCGGATCTCCGCCTCGGTGACCAGCTCGTCGCCCACGATGCTCGTGGAGTAGAAGAAGACCACGGCCATGGCCATGAGGAGGAGTCCCCAGGTCCACAGCAGTATCCGCATCTGAAAAGAGCGCAGTTTCATTGCTTCGTCCTTAGATGGCGCGTTCAGCGGTTTCATTGTTGCTCGACGCGATCAAGTACCTTTTTCGCCGAACGCGTGCGCTGTGTAACACAATCGTAACCGAAATGTAATGTTTCCAATTGTTACAGTTACGTGACAAAAGCGTCCGGCAAGCGCAGGGAAAAATGCAGTGAAATAAGCCGGTTGCGCTCGACAGAGATCCGTGAACGCGTCCCGCATTACGATGTTTTCATTGGATTAAGCGGCGCTCACGCGGTGTCGGCACTCGCGCCGGAAGCCGGGAGGAATCCCCGGCGCCGTCGTGGCCGACAACATGGCCGGCCGCCGCTCCGGACGCGCAAAAGGCCCGGACCGGCGGGCAGGAACTCCTGGACGCCGGGCCGGGCCCGAAACTCGCTTGGCGCGGGGCGGCTAGAAGCCGCGCACGCACTCCATGAGGTAGGTGGAGACCTCCACGCGGCAGACCCCGTTTTCCACAATGAGGCGCACGTTGTTCTCCGGAATGAGGGCCATGTCCTCGGCCACGTCCAGCCACTTGCCCTCGACCCACTCCGGGGTCACGCCGTTGGCTTCCATCTCCCTGACGGGATAGCTCTCGGCCACGACCCATTCATCGTCTTGCACAGCAGGCATATCCTTGCTCCCCGGCCGCCAGTCCGCGCATGCGCGGCGGCCTCTCGTTGTTCGTTAGCGGTCGAAAAAATCTACACGTACTCGCGCCGGTTCTGCCCGAGCAGGCAGAAGGCCTCGTAGGTGATGGTGTTGCCCCATTCGGCCAGGTCTTCGGGGGTCACGGGGCGCTCGCCCGGTCCGCCCAGCAGCCAGGCCTCGTCGCCCGGCAGGACCTCTTTCCCTTCACCCATAAGCTCGGTCACGTCAACCGCGGTCATCTGCATGCACACCCGGCCCCGGATGGGCACGCGTTTGCCGTGCAGGACCATCTCGCCCTTGTTGGACAGGGCCCGGCTGTAGTTGTCGGCATAGCCCACGCCGATGATGGCCACCACGGAGTCGCGCTCGGCGGTGAAGGTCCAGCCGTAGCTGATGGACTCGCCCTTCCTGAGCGGATGGACCTGCATGACCGGGGCCGTGATCTCCATGGCGGGCTTGAGCTTGCCGGGCAACCGTTCCTCGCCCGCGCCCTCCAGGGGGTCGCAGCCGTACAGGCTGATGCCCAGCCGCATGGAGTCCAGGCGGCAGTTCTCGTGGGCCATGCCGCCCGCCGAGTTGGCCAGGTTGGCCTCGACCTCGAATCCGGCGCGGGCCAGGCCGTCCAGGGCGGCCTGGAACCGCCGGGCCTGCATGGCCACGTCCTTTTCCCGGCCGGGCTCGTCGGCCCGCGCCAGGTGCGAGGTGGCCATGACCGGGGTGACGGGGCTGCCCTTGAGCAGGGCCGCGACCTCGTCCACTTCGTCGGGCAAAAATCCCAGGCGGCGCATGCCGGTGTCGAACTTGAGCCCGATGTCCAGCGGGCCGTTCTTTTCGGCCGCGGCCAGGACCCGCTTCAACTGCGCGAAATGGGAGATGGGCGTGATGATCCGGTGGTCCCAGAGGGACTGGATGTCCTCGTCCGAGATGGGCCCGAGCAGGGCCATGATGCGCTTTTCGCAGCCGGATTCGCGCAGCTTGGCCGCCTCGTGGACGAAACCCACGGCAAAGGTTTCGGCCCCGTCCTGTTCCAGGGCGCGGGCCACCTCGACCAGCCCGTGGCCGTAGGCGTCGGACTTGATGACCGGGATGACGTTGTCGTGGAGTTCGGTGAACAGGCGGTAGTTGTGGCGCAGGTTTTCCAGGCGGATACGCACGCGGAGTTTATTGTAGTCTATCATCACTTTCTCTTGAACAGTTTTTCGAGATCGGAAGGCGTCCAGCGCAGGACCACGGGCCTGCCGTGGGGGCAGAACTCGCGTTCTGGCGTGGCCAGCCAGGTCTCCAGCAGGGCAAGAGCCTCGTCCACGGCCAGCGGCTGATTGGCCTTGATGGCGGTCTTGCAGGCCATCATGGTCCACAGGTCGTCCAGCCCCCTGGCCTTTTCCGCCAGGGCGTCCTTGAGATACTCCCGCGCCTCGCCGGTTTCAAGTGTCGGAGGGATGCCCCGGACCAACGCCTTGGCCGGGCCGTCCAGCTCGATGACGAACCCCATGGCCCGCAGATCCTCGCGCAGGTCGGCCAGGACCTCGGCCTCGCTGGGGTGCAGGGGCAGCTCCAGGGCCAGGGCCAGGGGCTGGGAATCGCCCTTTTTGCGTTGCTCGCGCATGGCCGCCAGCAGGACGCGCTCGTGGGCCGCGTGCTGGTCCACCAGCTCCAGGTCCGCCCCCCGGCGCAGGACCAGGTAGGTGTCCGCGATCTGGCCGAGATAGGTGTAGCCGCTGCCCGACAGGGAGGCGGGCCGCAGGGCGTCGGGCCCGGGCTCGCGGGCCAGGGACGGCGCGGCCGGGCCGCCGGGAACTCCACCCCCGTCGCGGGAAACCGGGGGCGGCACGGGCAGGTCCAGGGCGCGCGCCCGGTCCTCGGTGAACGCCCTGTAGGTGGAAAATTTCGCGTCCTGGAACGCGGCGGGCCGGTGCGCGGACCGGGACGGCTCGGACGAACCGGCCGAAGCGGACTCCCGGTAGGCCGGGGAACCGGCAAAGGCGGACGGCGCGGGGTGGCGGTCCGGATCGGGCGCGGCGCAGCCGGTCTGGATCACCCCGTCCGGGTCGGACAGGGCCTGGAGCACGCCGGAGCGGATGGCCGAGAATACGCGGCGCTCGTCGATGAAGCGGACCTCCAGCTTGGCCGGGTGCACGTTCACGTCCACCTCGTCGCGCGGCAGGTCCAGGAACAGGACCATCTGCGGGTACTCGCGGGACAGGAGCATGCCCTTGTACGCCTGGCGCACGGCCGAGAGCATGAGCTTGTCCTGCACCGGGCGGCCGTTGACGTAGAGCAGGATGCGGTCGCCGCGTCCCTGGGCGGTGTTCGGCGACCCCGCCACGCCGTGCGCGCGGTAGCCGTCGCGCCCGCAGTCGAAGGGCGCAAGCCCCTGGCACACGGACGGGGGCCAGAACGCGGCCAGCCGGTCGGCCAGGGTCTGGTCCGGGGGCAGGCGGAAGAGCTCGCGCCCGCCCACGGTCAGGGAAAAACCGGTGGACAGGTGAGCCAGGGAGACGCGCATGAGCACGTCCTGGCAGCGGCGGTTCTCGGTGGACTCGGTCTTGAGAAACTTGAGCCGGGCCGGGGTGGCGGCGAACAGGTCGCGGACCTCCACGCGGGTGCCCGAGGCGAGCGCCGCCGGTCCCTTGGATGCGACCTCGCCCGCGCGGACCTCGATGAAGGCGGCCTCGTCCGCGCCCTGGGCGCGGGAGGTCATGGTGAAGCGCGAGACCGAGGCGATGGACGGCAACGCCTCCCCCCGGAACCCGAAGGAGCCGATGGAGGACAGATCGTGAAAATCGCGGATCTTGCTGGTGGCGTGCCGGGTCACGGCCAGCTCCAGCTGGTCCGCCGGGATGCCCGTGCCGTTGTCCTGGACCACCAGGAGCGAGCGGCCGCCCTGCTCCACGGTCACGTCCACGCGGGTGGCCCCGGCGTCCAGGCCGTTCTCCACCAGTTCCTTGACCACGCTGGCCGGACGCTCGACCACCTCGCCCGCGGCGATCTGGTTCTTGAGCCCCGGCGGCAACACTCGGATTTCGGGCAATGCGTTCATATCATCTCTATGTAAGCATCGGGCGCGGCGGCGCAACCCGGGAACCTTCCGGAATGTTCCGGCCGGGGCCTAGAAGTTGAGCAGGTCGAAGCCGACCACGAAGCGGTTGTCGCCGGGCTTCTGGGAGTAGAGGAAATGCAGGGTGTAGCACTCGGCGGCCCAGTCGAGATACACGGTCCGCTCCAGATCCTGCTCGTCCACGAAGTCGTGGCGGAATTTGACCCCCACGGTGTAGGTGTCGTTGATCTGCCATTTGGCCCCGAACTTGATGATGGACATGTCGTTGTCGCGGTTGCGCTGGTACTCGTCGATGCTCTGCAGGAAGTCGTAGCCCACCGAGATCTCGCCCAGGCCGTCCTTGTAAAACCGGATGGTGTTCTCGCTCTGGGTCATGTCGCCCTTGTACGGGGAGAACCAATTGCGGGTCAGGATGTCCACGTAGTTGGCGGGCTTGACCTTCAGCTCGGCGATGATGTCGGAAAACGGCCTGCGCTCGTAGCGGTCGCGCTCGTCCGTGCGCTGGGACTCGCGGATGTCGTAGGACTGCTCCAGCCGGAACGTCAGGAAGTCGAGGTAGTCGCGGGCCACGCTGGCCGCGGGCTCGCCATCGGAGCCGGGCGACAGGACCACGCTGTCCCGGCGGCGGTCCAGCACGCTGGTCAGGGAGTAGGTGACCTTGTTCCTGCCCTCCGCCCTGTCCTCGCTGTCGAAATAGGGGAGCTTCTCCTGGCCGGTGACGTTGTTCCTGTAGGCGTACTCCAGCCGGGGGATGATCGAGTTCTTCAGCCGGGTCCAGCGGGAGGTGCCGGCCAGGCTCGGGTCCGCCTTGGGGGCCTCGTCCAGGGAGAAGGTCCGGGTCATCTCCGAAAAGGCCGTGAACCCGCCGGTCCAGAGGGTCCTGGTCTGGAAGCCGTCCTTGATCTTGGTGGTGTCGATGACCGTGTCGCGGCCGTCGGTGCCGACCACGTTCAGATTGCCCGCGGCCTCGTGATCGGTCAGGGAGTAGGCGGTCGCCTGCATGGACACCGACGGGATGACCGTCAGGTAGCGGCTCTTCAGGGGATATTTCAGCTCGGGCGAAATGATCGCGCGGTGGCCCGAGTCGCCGTATTCGCGATGGAAATAGTCGTACTTGGCGTCCACGGCCCCTTCGAGCCCGGCGCCCAGGGACTGCTGCCAGGCGTAGGCGTTCAGCTCGGGCAGGATCTGGACGGTCGGATTCTCGCTGCTCGGCTTGTTGCCGTTCATGTAGGCCAGGTTCTGGTCGTACTGGGTGAAGCCGACCACGCCGAAGCGGTCCCAGCTGCGGCTGACGTACGCCTTGTTCAGCCGGTCCAGGGAGTCCTTTTTCTCGATGTCGCGGCCGAACACGTCCAGGAACTCCTCGCGGGTCTTCTCGTACCCGTTGGGGCCATGCTGGAAGTCACGCAGGTAGTTCTGGTCCGAGACCAGGTCCAGGTCGAGCTTGATCTTCCACTGCGGGCTGCCCAGCCAGCCGTCGTACTTGCCGCGCACCCACCAGCGGTCGCGGTTCTTGCGGGTCAGGCCGTCGTCCCGGTAGTCCTTCCACTCGTCGGCCTCGGTGGACGCCCGGATATTGTCGTTCATGACGTCCGCCTGCCACAGCCCACGGGACGAGGCGTCCTCGGCGTGCCGGAACTCGACGCCCTGCATGTAGCCGCGTTTGCTCATGTAGTTCTGGTAGAAGGTGGCGTCCATCTCGTCGTTGATGACCCAGTAGTACGGCAGGTTGACCTGCAGGCCGAGTTTATCCGACGTGGAGAAGTAGGGCATCAGGAAGCCGGACTGCCGGGGGCCCCGGCCGGGCAGGACCATGTATGGCCAGTAGAAGACCGGCACGTCCTTGATGCGGAAGGCCGAGTGGTACAGTCGGACGCTGCCGTCCAGGGTGACGTCGCCCTCCCCGGAGGTCACGGACCAGGCCGGTTTCTCCCCGGAGCAGGAGGTCACCTTGGCGTTCTTGAAAGTGTAGGAGTCGCCCACGGACTTGCCCACGCGCTCGGCCTCGACGTAGATGTGCGGCTTGGCCATGAACAGCTTGCCGTTCTTGAGCCAGCCCGTCATGTTGGTCAGGTCGAACTCGCCCTCGTCGGCCTGGAGGAAGTCGCCGCCCCAGTGGGCCCGGATGTTGCCCTTGAGAAAGACCCAGCCCGTGGCCTGGTAGTAGCGCGCGAAGTCGGCGCGCAGCTGGTTCTCGCCGAGGCTCAGGGAGACGTTGCCGAAGGCCTCGACGTACTCGCTGGTGTGGTCGCCCACCACCCGGTCGGCCGAGAAGGTCCATTCGTCCTGTTCGGGCGTCTGCACGGGCGCATCCGGCACGTACTTCCTGACCTTGTTCCGGTCGGGCGTCTTGCCGATGATCGTCCACGGCAGGCACAGCGACAGGATGAGGATCACCCCGGCGGCCAGCGATATGCGCGAAAGCTTGCGTTTCAAGAAATAGTCCTTCGGCTACCGGGACCGGAGGTACCTGTCGTCCCTGTCCAAATAATTTTGGACGTAATCCTTGGCCCCATCCTCCAGGCTCGTCATTTTGACGGTGCAGCCCGCCGCCTTGAGCTTATCCATGTTTGCCTGGGTAAAGTATTGATATTTATCACGGATCGCCTCAGGCATCGGGATGTATTCGATCACCGGTTCGCGATTCATGGCGGAAAAGACCGCATTCGCCAAATCATTCCAGGTCCTTGCAGTTCCCGTACCGACGTTGAAGATGCCGCCCTTGTCGCGGTGCTCCAGGAACCAGGCCATGATGTCCACGCAGTCCTTGATGTAGACGAAGTCGCGCTTTTGGCCGCCGTGGGGGTACTCCTCGCGGTAGGACTTGAACAGCTTGAGCTTGCCGGTCTCGAGGATCTGGGAGTGGGCCTTGCAGATGACCGACTTCATGTCGTCCTTGTGGTACTCGTTGGGACCGAACACGTTGAAGAACTTGAGGGAAACGATCTGGTCGAGGATTCCGGCGTCCTTGGCCCAGAGGTCGAAGAGCTGCTTGGAGTAGCCGTACATGTTCAGGGGGCGCAGCCTGTCGATGCCGTCCTCGTCGTCGTCGAAGCCGAACTCGCCGTTGCCATAGGTGGCCGCGGACGAGGCGTTGATGAACCGCGCGTTGTGGCCCATGCAGAACCGGCAGACGTATTGGGTATAGCGGTAGTTGTTCTCCATGAGGAAGTCCGCGTCGAGCTCCGTGGTCGAGGAGCAGGCGCCCATGTGGACGACCGCCTCGGTCTCGAACGGGTCCTCGCCCTCGAGGATGAACTTGAGGAACTGGTCGCGGTGCAGGTAATCCTGATACTTGAGCCCCACGAGGTTGTTCCACTTCTCGCTGGTGGACAGGTTGTCGACCACCAGAATGTCGTCAATGCCCATCTGGTTGAGCTTCCAGACCATGGCGCTGCCGATGAAACCCGCGCCGCCGGTGACTATGTACATGGCTACTCCTTGCTGCCTCGATGACGCCCCGGGGGCGTAAACGCTTCTACATACTGTGTTCAAGGTCGAGACGCAACCGCAAGAACCGGCTCTTTCCCTGGACAGGGCCCGGCATTCTGATATCTTACGGGATAAGCACACTTGCGGGGTACCCCTGTTTTGCGTATATAGTGGTAACAGGTCCCCCCGAGCGATGGACCATATTTTGCCAACAATCTCTAAAGGAGTGAGATCATGACACAATCTAGAAAACTGCTTTTGTTCACGCTGGCCGCGATGTTGACTTTCTCCTTCGCGTTCGCCGCAACCGCCAACGCCAAGATGGTCAAGAAAGTCGACAACTTCATATTCTTCGTCGACCAATCCGGTTCCATGGCCATGCGCAATGCCGACGGCGTCAAGAAGATTGATAAGGCCAAAAGCGACATGCTGGCTCTGAACGCCGCCATCCCGGCGCTGGACTACAACTCGGCCGTGCTCCTGTTCGCCCCGTTCGAGGTGCAGTGCTCGCCCAAGCCGTATTCCGACGCCAACGTGGCCGCCGCGGTCAACGGCATCGATTCCGACTACCAGATCTTCAACCGCCGCACCCCCATGGGCGCAGGCCTTGACGACGTCAGCCCGATCCTCGGCAAGATGTCCGGCAAGACCGCGCTGATCATCTTCACCGACGGCGAGTCCAACTACGGCGCCGACCCGGTGGCCGTGGCCAAGAACCTGTACGCAAAGCACGGCTCCAACCTCTGCGTCCACGTGGTCAGCTACGCCGAGACCCCCGAGGGCCAGGCCGTGGTCGACGGCATCCGCGCCGCCTTCCCCTGCTCCGTGCCCGCCGACGGCGCGACCTTCGCCGACGCCACCGCCCTGAACAAATACGCCAAGGACGTCTTCTACGCCGACGTCGCCGAGCCCGCTCCGGCCCCGGCTCCCGTCGTGGCCGCCCCGGCCTCGGCCAAGGAAGTGGTCTCCTTCAACCTGAACTTCGGCTTCGACAAGTACCAGATCACCGATGAGATGATCCCCGTGCTGGAACAGGCCAAGATGATCCTGGAAGAAGACCCGTCCGCCACCTACGAGATCTCGGGCCACACCGACTCCACCGGTACCGAGGTCTACAACCAGGGACTGTCCGAGCGCCGCGCCAATTCCGTCATGAAGTGGCTGACCGGCAACGGCATCGCCACCGACCGTCTGGAGGCCAAGGGCTACGGCGAACTCAATCCCAAGTACGACAACGCCACCAAGGAAGGCCGGAAGCTCAACCGCAGGGTTGATATCCAGACCAAGTAAGAGTATATGAAACGTGGTTGGGCGGCGCTCCGCCGCCCAACCCCCTGCTCTGGTTGGAAGGAATCAACGCCATGCACAAATTTTTCATGTATGCCTTTGGGGCCGCGCTTCTGACCGGGGCTTTTTTTGCGGCCTCCCAACAGGCCGCCATGGCCCAGGACCTCGCCGCCATCTCGCCCGGCGACGCCACCACCCGGATCAACACCAAGAACATGCCCCTCTACCTCGATGAGGGGCTGGTCACCAAGAACACGGACTTCAGCCGGTTCGCCAGGGTCAGGGCCCAGTCCATGGACCGCAACCACCGCATGACCCGGGCCCATATGCAGATCATCAAGCAGGCCGACGGCTCCTACCTGGCCCGCTACCACGCCATAGACATGGACTCCATCGTCACCAAGGTCAGCCGCTCTTCGTCCAAGACCGTGCCCTTCGTGGGCGTCATGCGCTTCTGCGAGCTGATCATGGAGGCCACGGCCGAATCGCCCGCCGCCTGCAAGAAAGCCGAGTTCAAGCCGGTGACCGTGATCCCCAACCGCCAGATCTTCAGCTTCCGCAAGGGCTCCTGGCAGTAGCCGCCCCTCTCTCCCGTTCCCTTCGCGGTCCGCACCGCTCTTTCGGCACGCCCGCTTTCCGGGCTGCTTTCCCTCTTTTTCACACGCCCCCGGTTGCCCTCCTTCCTGTTCCCGGATACAGACGAAGTGATACCCGCCCTCCGGGATCGCCCGGACGGCCACCTTTCGCCTAGGGGGCGAGATGATCAACTACTGGCCGCTCAAGTACGAGACCGCGGACATGCGCCGCCGCACCGTGGACGGGCTGCGCGCCCTGCGCAAGCTCGCCCGGGACGCCATGCCCGGGGCCACCCTGCACGACACCCTGGTGCTCGGCACCTGGAACATCCGCAACTTCGACGACAACCGCTTCGGCCACGGGCCGCGCATCAAGGAGTCCCTGTACTTCATCGCCGAGGTCGTCTCGGCCTTCGACGTCCTGGCCGTGCAGGAAATCTGCCGCGACCTCACCCCGCTCAAGCAGCTCATGCGCCTGCTCGGCCCGGGCTGGGACTACGTGGTCACCGACGTGGCCGAACAGGACGGCGGCAACCAGGAGCGGCTCGGGTTCCTCTACAACAAGGCCAAGGTCCGCTTCAAAGGCGTGGCCGGAGAGATGGTCCTGCCGGTCAGGGACCTGATCGAACACGGCGACAAGCGGTTGCAGCTCTCGCGCTCGCCCTTCGGCTGCGAGTTCCAGGCGGGCTGGTTCCGCTTCCTGTTCACCACGGTGCACATCTACTTCGGCAAGGAGAGCCAGGGCTCCCCGGAATACGCCCGGCGCGTGGCCGAGATCGACGCCGTGGCCGCCAACATCGCCAAGCGCGCCGAAAAGGAGCCGTGCAGCTACATCCTGGTGGGCGACTTCAACATCGACGCCATGGGCGACCCGTCGGGCAACGCGCTGGTCCGCAACGGGTTCGAGGCCGTGCAGAACAACCTGGGCTCCAACATGGACAAGACCAGATTCTACGACCAGATTTCCTGGCTGCCGCGCAAGGGCACGGTCCGCCAGACCCGCTCCTCGCGCAACCAGGGCGTCCTGGACGTGCTCTCGGCGGTCATGAACGAGGACCAGTTCCCCGACTACCGGGAAGCGGTGGAGGCCACGGTCCGGGGCCAGATCGACAAGGCCGCGGCCGAGCGCGCCGAACGGCTGGCCAAATCCAGGGACGTCTCGGCTCAGGACAAGCGCATCGCCAAGCTCGACGCCCTGCTGGCCGACCCCGCCGAACTCAAGGCGTACTACCTCCAGACCTGGAGGACCTTCCAGATCAGCGACCATCTGCCCCTGTGGGTGGAGCTGTCCATCGACTTCAGCGCCGAATACCTGACCCGGTTGCGCAACATGCCCGGCGCCCTGGAGAAGCCGAACGCGGAGATTCCCATGTAGCGGCTGGACAAACCGGCCCCGGCCCCGCATGATGCGGCTTCCCGAAACCCCATGATCCACCGAAGGAAACCAGACATGGACGGAAGAAACCGCAAGGACGTCAGGCCCGGCCAGCGGGTCAACATCGTGCTCAAGAAGGACCAGCGCACCGGCGCACTGACCGAGGGCACGGTCGCCACGCTGCTGACCAAGTCGCCCACCCACCCGCACGGCATCAAGGTCCGCCTGACCGACGGCCAGGTGGGCCGGGTCAAGGAAATCCTCGGGCAGGAGGCCTGACCATGGCCCTGCGCATCTGGGTGGACGCCGACGCCTGCCCCAACGCCGTCAAGGAAATCCTGTTCAAGGCCGCCCAGCGCCGCCAGGTCCCGCTGACCCTGGTGGCCAACACCCCGCTCCGGGTGCCGCCCTCGCCGCTCATCGACACCATCGTCGTGGGCGCGGGCTTCAACGTGGCCGACGACGAGATCGCCCGCATGGTCAACCCCGGCGACCTGGTCATCACCGCCGACATCCCCCTGGCCGACGCCATCGTCACCAAGGGCGCCACCGGCCTCAACCCGCGCGGCGAACTCTACACCGAGGACAACGTCAAGGGCCTCCTGCGCATGCGAAACCTCATGGAGGAACTCCGCTCCGCCAACCTCGCCCCCGGCGGCCCCGCCCCCCTCGGCCCCAAAGACAAACAACAATTCACCAACCAACTCGACCGCTTCCTGACCAAGGCCGTGAGATAAGATGCCTCCGGGCCTCCGGCCGTTGGCGAGTCTTCGAGCCTTACGGATGAGGACAGCAGCGATCGGCCGGGGGAAGGGGAGGAAAAACCCTTTGAAAAGGGTTTTTCCTCCCCTTCCCCCGGACCCCCATCCCCT
>NZ_JBGLYH010000071.1:0-17334 GCF_041414475.1 Pseudodesulfovibrio karagichevae | reverse complement strand
AGCGAGTTGCCTCGCTGGCTCCATGAATACAATTATTACAGGAATCATTCGGCGTTACAGCATAAAACGCCTATCAGCCGATTGGGAGCCGCTGTGAACAACGTCTTGCAACTCCACACCTAGCGCCTCCGAGCAAGCAGCAATGGACTGCCTCCGGCGGCCCCTTCGGGGAGAGCCCTCGCCGGGCGGGCGCCTCCGGCGGGCAGAACGCTGCCCTATCGCAGCTGTCGACGGCTCTAAGACCGAGCAAGCTCGGCCTAAGACCAGACGCGCCCCCGCTTAAGGCCGAGGGCCTTAAGAATAGTCACGTCCTTTGTGTGTGACTACCCGGTCTTTCCTTTGGTTTTCAGTGTCTTGTAGGCAGGTGCCCGCAAGCCGTCTTGTCGGTGTGTGTGAACCGCATGTGTAAAGTTGTCAGCGACCTTATCATCATCCTTGCGGCTTTCCCGTTCGTAGACGTCCATGGCGTCGCGTTCCACGTCGCGGAGCTTTTCCAGATAGATTTCCGTGCTCCGCCGGTCCGCGTGGCCAAGGATGCGCTGGATGCCGGGAAGCAAGGCCCCGCTGTTGTCCATCACGGATGCGCCCGATGCCCGGAAGCGGTGGCCGTGGGGGAATTTCGACAACGGCAGATTTCTAGATACCTGTCGTTTGTCCGGCGGGGGGTGCTGTGCTTCAGCCTGGCGTTTGGATGTGAAAGTGCGCCGTTGAGAAATGAACGGCAGTGAAGTGCTTGGTGTTACGGCACGTTGGTGCCTACTTAAGCGTTCATCAGTTTAGACTGTCGTCAAAACTTATGAACGCGCCTTGGGTGCGTTGTATCTGCTTCTGGTTGCTCAGCCTGACTGGTTATGCCCTGTCGTATCATCCTGGAAAATCGCCACGCAAGGTCCGGCAGCAGGATTCCTGGTCCTCCCGCCGAATTCCCGCGAGCGTGACGCAAGCAGCCGCCGGGGCAAGGCCAAGCCCGGAACGATGCATACAACAGCGCTGTTGTCTGACAGTCCGCATCTCCCTGGCGGCTACTTTGCGACTCGCCGGATATTCATTTTTCGTATCCGCGTCGACAAGGTGGTCGGCTTCAGCCCCAGCAGGGCGGCGGCGCCGTCGGGGCCGTCGGGGCCGTAGATCTTCCCTTTGCACCGGGCCAAGGCCTTGGCGATGTTGGACGCCTGCAACCTGATCATTTCCTCCTCGGTTAGTACCGCATCACCTGCATCGGAAATCGCCGCCTTGGGACAGGACTTGGCTTCTCCGCTAATTCCAGCGAACAGCTCAACCCGGGCCGCCCCTGCAATGGACGAAATGGCGAACCGTTCGACAATGTTTTGCAGTTCGCGGACATTTCCCTGCCAATTGTACTCGACAAGTTGGGCAAGCTGTTCCGGATTGAATCTGAGAGCCGGGCGATTCATGGCCTTCAGGGAACGCTTGAGAAAATACTCGGCCAGCGGGGCGATGTCCTCTCTCCGGGCGCGCAGGGGCGGGACCGTGATGGGAAAGACATTGAGCCGAAAATAGAGGTCCTCACGGAAACGTCCGGCCTCAACTTCCTTTTGCAGGTCCCTATTGGTGGCCGCGATGACGCGTACGTCCACCTTACGGACCTTTTCCTCGCCAATCCGCTCGTATTCCCCTTCCTGAAGGACACGGAGGAGCTGGGCCTGAAGCTCGAGCGGGATTTCGCCCACTTCGTCCAGGAAGAGGGTCCCCTGGTTGGCCGCGCCGAACTTGCCTTCCCGGTGGGCATGCGCTCCTGTGAACGCACCCTTGACGTGCCCGAAGAACTCACTGGCGAAGAGTTCCTTGGGAACCGAGGCGCAGTTGACCTTTATCAGCGGCTTGTTGTTCCGCTTGCTGCGCTGATGCAGCTCCCGGGCGACCAGTTCCTTGCCGGTGCCCGATTCGCCCTGGATGAGCACGTTGGCGTCGGTGGGAGCGACCAGGTCGATCTGTTCGACGATCCGCTGCAGGGCGAGGCTGCGGCCTATGAATCCCCCATAGAAACTGGTTTCGCTCAGTTCCTCGCGAAGGAGACTGTTTTCCGCCTCAAGTCGGCCTTTCAGGTTTTCAATCTGCTCGAACGCCCGGGCATTCACGAGGGCGGTGGCCGCGTGGTTGGCGAGAATCTGTAAAATGTCCAACGCCGGTTTGTTGATTCTCGTCGTCGTGAAGACAGCCAGTACGCCGAGAATTTCGCCGTGGAACCGCATGGGTTGCCCGGCAAAGCCGTTGATCCCTTCCTCCCTGGCCCATTCCGGATAGGCTATCCATTTGGAGTCCTCGGGGATCGACTCGACGACCACCGGTTGTCCCGTAGCCGCAATATGCCCGACTTTTCTCACGCCCATGGGGAACCGCTTGAATTTACCATCCAGGTGATTCCATTCCCGCGACTCGTCGCAGGACGAATGTCCCGCGCTGGCCACCAGATGCAGGCAGAGCTCCCTGCTGGGGCACTCGCCGGCCATGAGGCAGGAAGAGCAGATATCGCCTTCCTTGATGAGCCATATCCGCACAAGCGACACTTCCTCGAACGCGGACAGGCGATCGACGACAAGGCTGAAGAGCGCCTCGGTCGACCGTTGCTCTCCCATTGCCAAAAGCAAAGACTGGATTTCCATGTTTCTGAAATGAAAGATCTGATCGGCGGTCATGGCGTGTAATTAAACCAAACGACCAGCCATCACAACACAAATGGTTCTTTCACGGGCTGTGGTGAAGAAAGGGAGGGCGCACCAGGGTGGAACCGTGGGAGGTGATGATGTGACGGCAAGCATGGCTCGATGCGCCCTCCCTTTCTTCGGGCCGGGTGTCTATGCATTACTTGGAGCGCCGCATTCCGAAAAAATGATGGGTGCCCAGGAGCGCCACCCCCAGGAGCATGACCGCCGTCCCGGCCGTATGCGCCGCGGGGAAGAGGCGCTGCAGGCACAGGAGAGCGAAACCGGCGGCGCATATCACCAGGCCCGCGATTTGCGGCAGGTGCATGTACAGGCCGCAGGTCCTTTCCCGGTGGTCGATGTCGGAGGCCGGGAACTCGAACCACAGCCTGTTCCACGCCATGGCGAAGAGCACGGCCAGGGTGGCCCCCCAGGCCATGTGGACGGGCAGCAGGTAGGCGGGCATGGGCAGCGGCAGGATGGCCGGGATGGCCGCCGTAGCGGCTGCGGGCGGGTGGTCGGCGTCGAAAATCTGCATGAGGGCGGCGGCGAACATCACCGCGAAACCGAGCTTGAGCGCGACCACATACCCGGTTTCCGCGCCCAGGAAGGAACCGACCCAGCACCCCGCCAATCCGCCTATGGAGGCGACGAAATGCCCGACGATGACCGGCTTGGGCCGGGCCACGCGAAGGAAGACGCAGGTCGAGTTGATGAAGCAGGTGGCGGCCAGGGGAGGAAACAGGACAGCAACGCCGGTCAGCCGGGAGGCGAAGGCGATGATCGCCAGCAGCAGGCCGCCGCCGAGCGACCCCCACAACAGGCGCGAAAGGGAAATGACCCCCGGGCGGTAGACCTCGGGCGTGAACTCCTCCCGGCACAGGGAGGCCATTCTGAATTGCACCGAACCGGATTTGAACAACATCGATACGTCCCTTTTCCCCCGGCCCGCCTCGGGCGGCGGCCGGGGGGTTGCACGGCCCGCTCCCGAACGGCGTCCCCCTGGACCGGTGCCGGGAGCGGGCATGCAGGCTGTTGGTTGAAAACCGTTTAGGGGAGGGAGAAGGCCCGCGCCGGGGGGCCGCCTCGGACGCGGACGTCCTCCCTCCGCCGGTCAGGCTACGCCCAGCCCAGCTTTTTGCGGGCGGCCTCGAAGTCGTTGATGATCATCGCGGCAACCTTCTGCGGATCGGGATCGACGTTCATGCAGGAACCGAGAATATCCCGGGTGCCGCCGTAGAGGAAGTCGCGGACCTTTTTCGATCCCTGCACCGGCGCGTGCACGCAGTGGTAGGAGTCGAAGCCGAGCATGCGGAAGGCCAGGGCCGCGCCCACGCCCTTCTCGTTGGACCATTCCGGCGTGACTTCCGCGAACGGCAGGTCCTTGATGGGATGCCCGGCAAAACCGGCGATGGTCGCGAAGGTGCCTACGGCATGGGCGTTGTCGATGCATTCACCGAAGTGCAGGACCGGCGGCAGGTTGTCGCCGAGGAACACCTTGAGGCTGTCGCCGCACTTTTCCCGAGCCTCGGGCCTGCAATAGCCGAGCTTGGCCATGGGGAAGGAGGCGCAGCCGTTGGTGAAGACCAGGATGTTGTTCTTGAGCAGGATATCGACGATGTCCACGATGGCCTTTTCAAAGACGATGCGGGTGTTCGTACAACCGGCCAGGTTGATGATGCCCCTGATCCTGCCGTCTTTCAGAGCCTTGGCGATGGGCTCCACGCTGCCGCCGAAGTGCTCGCTCAGCACCTCGAGACCGAAACCGACCTGGGCCTCCATCTCGTAGGGCGGGATGTGCCGTTTCACGTCGCGCCGGTTGGTGAAGCTCTCGATAGCGCGGGTGACGATCTTTTCCGCCAGCTCGGGCAGCTTGTCCAAGTCCTCCAGGTCGCGCTTGTAGCCGATGTGCTCGGCGCCGGGCAGCCGGTTGGACTCGTTGGTGGTCACGACCACGGTCTTGTAGCAGTTGGCCACGTCCATGATGCCGGGGAAGACCTCCTGGATGTCCGCCAGCCACAGGTCGAGCGCGCCGGTGGCGACCACCAGTTCGGAGCCGTTGGCGTTGGACAGGGGGATGACCCCGCCCAGACGGTACATGGAGGACAAGCCGGAGCAGCAGATGCCGTAGAACTGGATGCCCTTGGCCCCGGCTTCCTCGGCCATCTTGACGAACTTGTCGGTGCGGGCGGTCTCGATGACCTTCATGGCCATCATCGGGGCATGGCCGTGAATGGCGATGTTGACCGTGTCCGTCTTGAGCGCGCCGAGGTTGGCCTTGATGGTGCTGCGGCGCGGGACGCCGTAGAGGCAATCCTGGGCGATGGAGCCGCCGACCACGCTGTTCATGGAAAAGGTCAGGCCCAGGCGAAGGAAATGGTCCATGGCCTTGCGCCAGTCGCCCTGGGTGCCGACCGTGGTCTGGTGCAGCGCCTCAAAGACTTCGTGGTAGGAACTGATCGGGGTCAGGCCGAGCTCTTCCCAGACCTTCTGACGCTCGGCCGGGGCGATGGCCTTGAGGGTCTTGTGCGTGCCGGGCACGGTCCGGCTCATGTCCTCAAGCAGGATGTCGGCGATCTCGCCGGCCAGAGCCTCAATCGTCTTGCCCTCGGTCTTCAGCCCGTAGGCCTTGGCCACGCCCATGACCTTGTCCTTGCCGACGATGGGCAGATCGACATTGCCCTCGGCGGCCTTCTTCATGGTCAGCATGACCTCGCGGGCGCGGGCGCCGTGTCCGGCCACGCCGCCGGCCGCCGAACGGACCATATTACGGGCCACGATCAGGTCCGCGTTGGCCCCGCAGGTGCCCCTCGGGGAACGCTCCGTGATCTTGCACGGCCCGAGCGAGCAGATGCGGCAGCAGACCCCGGCGAGGCCGAAGGTACAGTGCGGTTTCTGCTTGTCGAAGCGGTCGAAACAGTTCTCCACACCCTGCTCGTCCATGTACTTGAGCATCTCCCGGACCGCCGGGTCCGGGGCGTGGTTCATCACGTCCTCCTTGCTGGCGAAGGACTCGCGGTAGGCTTTGACCGCATCCTTGTAGTCGGTAAAATCGTTGTCGTGGTGGTGATGGCCGTGACCATGCTCATGCGAATGGTTGTCGCCGCACATTGCAACACTCCTTGGCTTGAAGATTATTCAGCAAGCGGCGGCGCGTATCGCAAGGCGGAGCGGAAACCCCGCACCGGCCGAACGTCCTTCCCGGACAGCGCCGCCAGACCGCAAACCCTTTCCATCCAAGGCAATCAACGTGCCAGCACCTAGTATTGGTTAATACACTGATATAACGATATATTCACAAATAAGCATATAAGCCACACAACGGGATTCCGCTGGACAACGCCATTTCGCTTCCGTTTCAACGAATTCCCGTCGAGCAGCATGGCCTGAAAGATATGGATGGGGAGGACGCGCGACCGTCGTCGGAAGATTCCGAATTGGCATGGGAGGGAATGGCACCCTGCACGGATGGCCCCGGCGAGGGTAACCACCCGCCGTCATGGGAACTTTATTTACGCTGATCCGTGACCTTACCCGAAACGTGCCCGGCTGCGACGGTATGTTGCGAAACCGGGCATACTCCTTGCTCAGTGCTGAGGACTCATTGCGAGTATCCATTCCAAAAGTTCACTCCCGCAGGTCGGCAGAGACATAATAAACGCCATCAACCAGCCTAAAACTCTCCGATTTTGTACTGCGGGAGTGAACAACAAACTCAGGAGACAAAATGATGACCTATAATGAGATGCAAGCCGTGTTGATGAAGGAGCTGCGCCTGTACCACTACCCGGTCGCGGTCAAGTTCTTCTTCGACGAGAGCGAACTGGAGGAATTCCAGCGAAATGCGCCGGAAATCCACGCTCCGCTCAAGCCCATGATCTTCTGTCAGTGGGAGATCGCCGCCCGCATGCAGGGCCAGATCGTGTATTCCGATGCGGACGGCCTCGGCTGCGGCAACGCCCGCTTCTGCTTTGGGTGGAAGGACTTGGACGACGCCGAGATCAAGGGCCACGCCAAGTATGTCCAGGACATCGAGCAGGCGAAGCGCTTTGTCGTCAGCAAGCCCATGCTCGAGACAAAGCCGCTCGGCATCGCCGTGGCGCCGCTCGGCTCCATCGACGGCCTGTTCGAGCCGGACACGGTGCATTTCTATTGCGACAACATGCAGGCCTACCACCTGGCCGTGGACTACATGGCCGCGACCGACACCCATCCGCTCCGCCCGAACATCACCATGAACTCCTCCGCCTGCGGCGGCAACGTCTTCAGCTTCGTCGAGCAGGAGTTCAACATGCTTCCTGCCTGCTCCGGCAGCTACAACGCGGGCAAGACCGAGCGCGGCGAGATCAACGTGATCATCCCCGGCACCAAGTTCAAAGCCACCTTCCAGCGGCTCATGGATCGCATCGAGAAGGCGAGCAGCTCCATCACCCGCCCCGGCGACGGGTTCCCCGGCGCGGATATCTGCAAGAACTGTCCGCTGATCATCTTCAAGAAGCGGTAGACCACATCCGGACCACAAGAAGACAGGCGGCTCCCGACGGGAGTCGCCTTTTTTCACGCCGACGATCGACACAAAAAACATGGGGCGGCCCGCCTGTTCGGCGGGCCGCCCCTTTTGTGTCGCGTGTCGGGCTATGCGACCGGGATTAGCGCCAACACAGGTTCGACCGGGCCTCCTCGAAGTCGGCAATGATCATCGCGGCGAGCTTCTTGGGATCGGTGTCCACCTTCATGCTGGAGCCGAGCAGCTCCCGGGTGCCGCCATAGAGGAAATCGCGCACCTTTTCCGAACCCTGCACCGGCGCGTGCACGCAGTGGTAGGAGTCGAAACCGAGCATGCGGAACGCCAGGGCAGCGCCGACCCCCTTCTCGTTGGACCACTCCGGCGTGACCTCGGCAAAGGGCATATCCTTCATCTGGTGTCCCGCATATCCGGCAATTTCCCTGAACGTGGCCACGGCGTGGGCGTTGTCAATGCATTCGCCGAAATGCCAGACCGGCGGCAGCTCTCCCCTGAGGAATATCTGCAGTTTCTCGCCGCATTTGTTGAGGGCCTTCTTGCTGCAGTATCCCAGCTTGGCCATGGGGAACGAGGCGCAGCCGTTGGTGAAGACGAGGACGTTGTTCTTGAGCAGGATGTCGACGACCTCTACGATGGCCTTTTCGTAAACGATCCGGGTGTTGGTGCAGCCCGCCAGGTTGATGATGCCCTTGATTTGCCCGTTGATGATGGCGGACGCCACGCGCTCCATGCAGCCGTAGTGGGCGTCGAGGGTTTCCAGGCTGAAGCCCACTTCGGCCTCCATCTCGTGGTCGGGGATGTGCCGCTGGACATCCCGGCGATTGGTGAAGCTCTCTATGGCGCGGGTGACGATCCTGTCCGCCAGCTCGGGGAGCTTGTCCAGATCCTCCAGGTCGCGCCGGTAGCCGATGTGCTCGGCGCCGGGCAACCGGTTCGATTCGTTCGTGGTGACCACCACCGTCTTGTAGCAGTCGGCCACGTCCATGATGCCGGGGAAGACCTCCTGGATGTCCGCCAGCCAGAGGTCGAGAGCGCCCGTCGCGAGCACCAGTTCCGAACCGTTGGCGTTGGACAGGGGAATGACGCCGCCGAGCCGGTAGAGCGAGGACAACCCGGAACAGCAGATGCCGTAGAACTGGATTCCCGCGGCCCCGGCCTCTTCCGCCATCTTCACGAACTTGTCCGAGCGGGCCGCCTCAATGACCTTGGTGGCCAGCATGGGGGCGTGGCCGTGGATGGCGATGTTCACGGTGTCCGTCTTCAACGCGGCGAGGTTCGCCTTGACCGTGGTCCGCTTCGGGGTGCCGTAGAGACAGTCGCTGGCAATGGAGCCGCCGACCACGCTGTTCATGGAAAAGGCGATGCCCAGCCGCATGAACTGATCCATGGCCTTGCGCCAGTCGCCCTGGGTGCCGACCGTGGTCTGGTGCAGCGCTTCGAACACTTCATGATAGGCGCCGACAGGCAGCAGGCCCAACTCCTTCCAGGTCTGCCGCCGCTCGGGAGTGGCGACGGCCTCCAGCGTCCTGTGCGGCCCCGGAACGGTGCGGCTCATGTCCTCAAGCAGGATGTCGGCGATCTCGTTCGCCAGCTCCTCGACGCTCTTGTCCTTGGTGGCGAGGCCGAAGGCCGAGGCCATATTCCGGACCGTCTCCTTGCCGAGAATGGGGAGATCAACTTCTCCCACAGCGGCTTTCTTCAACGTCAGCATGACTTCGCACGCCCGCGCCCCATGGGCCGCCACGCCGCCCGCCGCCGCGCGCACCAGATTGCGGGCCACGATCAGGTCCGCATCGGCTCCGCACGTGCCCCGGGGAGAGCGTTCCGTTATCTTGCACGGCCCGAGCGAGCAGGTGCGGCAGCAGACGCCCGCAAGGCCGAAGGTGCAATGCGGCTTCTGCTTGTCGAAACGGTCGAAGCAGTTCTCAACGCCCTGCTCGTCCATGTATTTGACCATCTCCCGGACCGCAGGGTCCGGGGCCTGGTCCATCACGTCCGCCTTGCTGGCGAAGGTCTCACGGTAAGCTTTGACCGCTGCGGTATAGTCGGTGAAATCATTATGGTCATGGTGATGTCCATGCTCATGGGAATGCTGTTCTTTTGTCATGTAATACCCCTTCTGGCTGTATTGGTCGAAAAGGCTTCGGAAGACGCTTGCGTTCTCTCAGCCTTTCGCGAAGTAGAGCCGTAGTCAGGCAAGAGGTGTGCCAGCAGGGATGATTTCGTTATATACTGAATTTAATGTGGATTTATTTTTGAAACCAAAAACAGTAAACGGAATTTCGTTGATTCCGCTTTTCCCGCTGTCAAAGCAACGGAATACCGTTTTTCCCGATGAAACAGAAAGGATGACAAATTGATTATCGCTTCTATTGAAACTCTATCTTTGATTTCACGGGCACACAGCACAATCACTATTGAGAGGCCCATCGACGAGCTTCCGGCCGAACTGGCGCATCTGAGCTCAAACAGTCGCGATTCGCTCAGACCACGTATCAACCAAGTGCCATTCCAAGCGGCACCCATGGTTTTAATGGTACATATGGCGTTTACAACTCATTGAAATACCGTAAGCATGCGGCCTACAGTTTGATTTTTACACCTTTCCACGAAGTTAACACCTGCCTAAATCGAAGTACTCCTTGCTTCATGAAGCCATGCCCGGGCTGTGTTGACATCGGCTAGAGTTGGTGCCTTAATTCACTAAAATAAAAGGATATTCCTATCAAGACATGTGTGAAAAAATGTGTAACAACATCCCCGAAACTCCCGAAGATCACTAGGGATCACCATAAATCACCTAAAAGTAAGTCCCTGCCATATTTAAAAAACACGGCAGGGACTAGGTTTTCAGAAACGTGGTGGGTACTTTTAAGAATCCCATGTTCGCTTCGCTCAGGGGCCTACGGCGGCGGGAGGCTGCGACAGGACGCCTTCCGCCGTGCCGTTTTTTCTGCCCGAAATCGCAGGTTTTTCTTTTAAGAAAGGAGGCTCCGGTAAAAAAGGGCTCTTCGCCGCCGTTCGAAAACGCCGCAAAACCCATTTCCCGAGTTCCACCTGCCCCGCCAGCGGCGTTGGCTACCGTCCCTAAGGGTTCGCGCCGGACGTCCACGGGCCTCGGAGGGCCGCCCGGCGCGAACCCTTAGGGACACGCCCTGCCAAGCTACTCCCAACCGCACGCGCAACAACCCGTCACCCCGCTTCCGCACGCCCCTGCCGCAGGCACACAAAAAGTTTGGGAGGGTCCAGGGAACCTTTTTCCAAAAGGTTCCCTGGCGGGGTCCGGGGCAGCGCCCTGGCCGCCGGAGGCATCCTCATTCTCGCCCAAAAAAAGAGACGCGCCCTCACAAAGGAGGGCGCGTCGTGTTCGCGGCGGCATGGTTCGGGACGGTTGGTCAGGCCGTTCCCGCCTTGCCGGTGCGGATGGGGCTGAGGGTTGGGACAGGAGGCGTGGTGGCGTGGTGGCCGGTGTGTTCGGGGGCGCGGGCGGCGTCATTGAGGAGCCGGGCCAGGAGTTGGGCGTTGGGCGCGGGTCTGGACAGGCGCAGGGTGGTGAGCGCGGCGAGGATGACGAGCAGCAGGAGCGCGACCGGGACGGCGGCACACATGACGGACCTCCATGTTTGACACAGGAGACCAGACCAGTGTTACGGGAGTATGGAGGGCCCGTGAACCTTGGGTGACGTTGCGGGGTTTAGTCCGCTTTTTCGATGATCAGGTTGGGCAGTTCGTCGGTATCGTCGGGCTTGATGGGGAACCGCTTGGTGAGCATTTCGCCGCAGCGGGTCACGCCCGCGCACAGGGCCTGGCCGGGGTTGCCCGCGCGGATGCCCTCGGTGACCATGGCGACGACCTCTTCCCAGGCCTGGGGGTTGACCTGGTCGTTGATGCCCTTGTCGGCCAGGACCTGGACCGAGCGCTCGAAGACCGAGACGTAGAGGATGATGCCGGTCTTGTCGCGGGTGTCGTGCAGGCCGTGGGCGTGGAAGGCGGTGAAGGCGGCCTCGGCCACTTCCTCGCGCATCTCGCGTTTGGACAGGAAGGGGCGCTTGAGGGCCGGGAAGGCGTCGAACAGGCGCGAGAAGCAGAAGAACAGGGCCAGGAACAGGGCCAGGAAGACCCACATGTCCTCGCGGCCCAAGGCCAGGGTCAGAGCCACGGCGGCGAGCGCGCCGAGGATGAGGCTGCCGATGAGCCCGGCCCTCGGGTAGTCGTAGCTCATGGTCGCGATGACCGGCACGATTTCGCCGGAGGTCGTGGCCTCGGCCTTCGTGACGCACTGAACGAGCGCGTCCTGTTCCGCTTGGGTGAGAAATGTTTCCGCGTTGCGCATGGGTTGTCCTTGTTTGTTTACCAGCCTCCGGAAGCGCCGCCGCCCCCGAATCCGCCGCCTCCACCCTTGAAGGAACTGCCGCCCCTTCCGCCAAGCCGCCTGGGAATCAGGTTGAGCAGGCCGAAAAGGGTGTACCAGGGCTGAAGTTTCATGCCCACCAGAAGCCGGTGAACCACGTCGCTGATGGTCAACAGCACGGGCAGGGACAGAAAAAAGATCAGAAAGAACTCCTTCCAGAATCCCATGCCCGCATCCACCGACACTGGCTACCAGCCTCCGGAAGCGCCGCCGCCTCCGAATCCGCCTCCGCCGAACCCGCCGAATCCGCCGCCGATGCCTCCGCCTCCGCCGCCGATGCGCGGTCCGGGCATGTAGATGAAGCCGGGGCCGCTGCGCCGGACCGTGTCCGCGCCCTGTGTGGCGCCGGGGATGCGGCGGCGGCCGAACTTTTCGGTCAGCAGGATCATGAAGATCATGGGGCCGATGAGGATGGCCAGGAGGTTGAGCTTGCTCTTGCGCTTCTTGGGCAGGGCGGAGAACTCGCCGCGCACGGCCCCGGTGATGGCGGTGACGCCTTCGAGGAAGCCCTGGTCGAACCGTCCGGCCTTGAACTGCGGGGTGATGACGTTGTCGATGATCTGCCCGGCCAGGACGTCGGTCAGGCGTCCTTCCAGGCCGTAGCCGACCTCGATGCGGATCTTGCGGTCCTCCTTGCTGACCAGGAGGATGACTCCGTTGTCGAAGCTCTTCTGGCCGACCTTCCAGGCCTCGGCCACGCGGATGGAGAAGTCGTCGATGGAGTCGCCCTGAAGCGACGGGACGGTCAGGACCGCCACCTGGGTGGAGTCCGATCCCTCCAGGGCGGCCAGCTGGCTTTCGAGGGTCTGCCGGGTCTGCGGGGACATCATCTTGGCCAGGTCGTTGACCCGCGTGGTGTACGGGGGCACGTCCAGGGCCAGGGCCGTGGCGCTCAGGCCGAGGACCAGGAGCAGGGCCAAGAGGGCCGGGCCGAGGCCGGACAATCCTTTTTTGAGGGGGCGCACCGCGACTTACCGCCTAGGACTCGGACCCGAAGTTGACTTTGGGCACGGTCTTGGCCTCCGGGGCGGCCTCGAAGAATTCCTTGCGCTCCAGGTGGAGCAGCAGCGAGTTGGTCAGGGAGTTCGGGAACTTGCGGATGGAGAAGTTGAAGGTCTTGACCGCCTCGTTGTAGCGCTGCCGGGCCACGTTGATGCGGTTCTCGGTGCCTTCGAGCTGGTGCTGGAGGGCCAGGAAATTCTGGTTGGCCTTGAGATCCGGGTAGCGTTCGACCACGACCATGAGCCGGGACAGGGCCGAGGAGAGCTGGCCCTGGGCGGCCTGGAAGTTGGCCAGGGCGTTCTTGTCGGTCAGCATCTCGGGGGTGAGCTTGGTCTGGGTGGCCTTGGCGCGCGCCTCGACCACGGCGGTCAGGGTGGATTTCTCGTGGGCGGCCGCGCCCTTGACCGTTTCCACCAGGTTGGGGATCAGGTCCGCGCGCCGTTGCAGGGCGGATTCGAGGTTGGCCCAGGCGCCGTAGACCTCTTCCTCCTGCTGCTGCATGGAGTTGTAGCCGCATCCGGCCAGGGAGGTTGCTATGAAAAGGGCCGCAAGGACCGTGACAAGTCGTTTGAGCATGGCTTGTTTTCCCTTGGTTGGGGTTGTCTTCATTGTTCTACAAATGCGCCCGGCAGCGCGAAAGTCAAGGCGGGCCGGGAGGATTGTCCGGGATCCGGCTATTTTTTCTTCTTGGCGGGCTTCTTGAGCCGCTTGCCCGCGGCCAGGAGCTTGCGCAGCTCGGCCGCGGCCTGGACCATGTCGGTCTCGTGGAGCAGGAACCGCTCCTTGGCGGTCTGGAAATGCCAACCGGCGGGCCTTGTCAGGAGCTTGGCCCCGCGCGAGAGCAGGTATTCCTCGGCCTCGGTCTCGGCGGCCACCCCTTCCAGTTCGGCCAGGATTTCCTCGCGCTTGCGCATGTCCCGAAGGAACTGGGCGATTTCGTAGACGGACCGCATGAGGTCTTCCGGCTGGATGTCGGTGTCCTTCTTGCGCCCGGAGAGATGTCGTTGGAGTTCGTTGAGGTCTGTCTTCAGCTCCTTGATCTCGAACAGGGCTTTCTCTCTTGAAATATCAATTTTGTCGGTAAGTTGCTTATAGATCGCTCGCAATTTCTGTGTGGACATGGAACCTGCTCTTCACCTTGCTGTTACCCCGGATTATCAAAAGCCTAGTTTAGGCTAGCCCATTTTCCGGGAGGTCCGCAACCGGTGAAGCCATCATTTTTCGTGTATTTCCGCACGTCCGCCGGTCAGTTCGACCACGGCGGCGGAAAATGCGTCCACACGTTCCTCGGGCAGTTCCACGTTGAATCCGGCCACTTCGCTGAAGGCCTCCTCGGTCTCCTCGGCCTCGAAGTCGGGCAAAAGCCGCTTGAAGAGGGTCACGGACGGGTAGGGAAGGGACACGGCGAGTCGTCTGGTCACGACCATGTCGCGCAGGGGCAGGGTCTCCAGGCCGAGGCTGACCATCCCGCCGTAGGCCCGGACCAGGCCGCCGGTGCCGAGTTTGGTCCCGCCGAACCAGCGGGTGACCACCACGGCGATCTGGCCCACGCCCGAGTGGAGCAGCACGCCCAGCATGGGCTTGCCCGCCGTGCCGCTCGGCTCGCCGTCGTCGCTCAACCCCACGAAGGCCGTGTCGCCCGACGGACCGGCGTTGAAGGCCCAGCAGTTGTGCGTGGCGTCCGGGAATTCCTCCTTGATGGCGGCGACGAACGCGCGGGCGGATTCCATGTCCGGGGCGTGGCCCATGGAGGTCATGAACCGGCTGCGCTTGATGGTCTCCTCCACCCGGTGGAAGGCGGCGGGAATGGGATATCTTTCGGCCATGGGCCGGTGTAGCCCGGCCCATCGAGCAGGGTCAACCCCGGCTCAACTCCTTCCGGCCAGCCGGTGGAGGTCCCCGCGCAGCTGCGCCTTGAGTTCGGGGAACACCCCCTGGTCCGGGAGCAGGACCAGCAGCTGCTCGAAGTGGCCGGTGTCGATCAGCCGGTTGTAGGCGTAGGCGAAGTGCAGGTCGTGGACCCAGGCGCACAGGAACAGGACGAAGTCGTTGGACCAGCGCATGGACGTGTACGGGATGAGCTGGCGCTCCCGGGTGCGGCGGACCGTGTCGGGCGAGACCTCGGTGGGGTGCACGGTGATGCCGTACTTGATGGCCCTGCCGGTCAGCTCCTTGTGCAGCAGCCCGTTTATGCTGTTGCGTACCGCGTCGAGCTTGTCGGCGTCCCGGACCATTTCAGTGACCGTTCGCGCGTCCGGGTCCATCCCGTCGGGCAGGGCGGCCCGGTTGTGCAGGCGGACGGCCTCGATGACCACCGCCCGCCAATGCCCGTCCAGCACGTCGAGGACGTCGCTTTCGCCCAGGATGCGCGCGCCCTCCTCGCCGTGGTCGTATTCGCCGCCGTCGTCCGCCGTCCGCCGGTCCACCAGCTGCGCGAACCGGCCGGTGTCGTGCAGGATGGCCGCGATCTCGGCGGCCAGGGCCAGTTCCGGTTCGGGACGCTCTTCCGCGAGGATGTGCCGTACGTGGGCCAGCACGCGCATGGGATGCTTGATCTTGCGCCGGACCCGGGGGCGGATTTCCTCGGGCGCGCGGTCCTCGAAGGTCCGGGCATAGTCGATGAGCCAGCGAAGGCAGTGGGTGATGCGGGTATCCATGGGAAAGTTGTAGCGCAAGCGGCTCCGGCTTGCCAGAGGCTATGGCCGGATTCCCGGCTCCTCCTCCAGCAGGGCCTTGAGGATCAGCCCGAAGAATCCGCTGTCCGCGCCCACGTAGCGCCAGCCCAGCTGGGTGGAGCAGCCGGTGCACAGGACGACCTGCCAGCGGTAGCCGGGGAACCAGGTGAATTCGTCGGTCTCGGGTCCGGCCGGGCTCAGGTTCCTGGCCGAGGCGAAGCACCCCAGCTCGAAGACCAGGCCCTCGGGATTGAAGAACACGTGGCGGTGCCTGCCGTTGACCTTCATGCCCAGGTCGGGCCGGGTGATCCGGCTGCGGCAGGCCCGGCAGACCAGCACCCCGCCGGTTTCCGCGTCCACGGGCTTCAGGCGCTCGCCCGGCCCCTCGCCGGGTTTTTCATCCGGCCCCGGTCCGCCCGGCGAATCCCCGGAGGGCGGCTCCCGGCCCTGCTCCCGGCGCAACGCGCGCTCCGGTGTCTTGCAACGAATGGTCATACGCGGCCTCCACCCCGCCTATACGACACCATTGGCCGTTGGTCGAGTACGCTGATTTTTTTTCGCATCGTGCGCATCTTGTGCTTTCAATTTTTCCGGAGGCGGTTACATTGTGCCTAAAGCGGCACGATGAATCACGAGCCCGGGACGGGTGCGTGATTGCAATTTATCGACAACACAGAAACCTCATTGGAGGAAATCATGAAATTAAGCGCTCGCAATCTCATCCCCGGCACCGTCAAGGAAGTCACCATCGGCATGGTCAACGCCGAGGTCGTCATCGAAATCGCTCCCGGCGTGGAGATGGTCTCCGTCATCACCAAGAATTCCGTGGAACGCATGGGCATCAAGGTCGGCGAAAAAGTCAATGCCATGGTCAAGGCCACCAGCGTCATGATCGCCAAGGACTAACCGAAGCCGAACGGCTGAAAGCAAGGCGGACGCCCGTACGGGCGTCCGCCTTTTTTGCGCCCGCAGAGCGGGGTTGACCGTCCGGTTGCGCGGCCGTACAGGTGGAGCATGCTCATAGCTCCCGACTCCCCCCATCTGCGCCTGTGCGACGCCTGCTGTGACAACTCCGGCACCAACAAGGAGATGGTCAAGACCGGCGGCTGCACCTGCGACATTTGCGGCTGGGCCTGCAAGTGTTGCGGCGACGACGGCAGGCAGTTCGTCAACAAGGTCCTGGTGCGCACGATTCCCGACGAAGGATGGGCCTATCTCCAGTGGCGCAACAGCCGCAACCTCGTGCCCCTGGACTGGGAGAGCCTCTTCCTTCACGGCCGGTCGAAGGACAACAAAACCGACTGATTTTATTGGTGTGCTCCTGGAACATCCAGCTAATTTAATAGCAGGCTATATGCCATCCCCGGCCGGTTGCATCGCCGGTCAGGCGAAGAGTACGGGCCGGAGCAGGGAGGCGGCGATGGTCCACATGGTCAGGCAGACGGCCCCGTCGAGGACGCGCCAGGTCAGGTCGCGGGAGAACAGCGGGGCCAGGACCTGGCCGCCCAGGCTCAGGCACAGGAACCATGTGAACGAGGCCGCAAACGCGCCCAGGCCGAAGACGTACCGGGCCGTGTCCTGATACTGCCCGCTGACCGAGCCCATGAGCACCACGGTGTCCAGGTAGACATGCGGGTTGAGCAGGGTCACGGCCAGGGTCAGGGCCAGGGTGCGTCTGAGTCCCTGCTCCACCTCCTGCCGCGCCTCCATGGACCCGCCGCGCAACGCCGATCGCAGCGCGCCCAATCCGTACCAGGCGAGAAACGCCGCCCCGCCCCAGGCCGCCGCCAGCCCCAGGGTCGGGTTGGACGCCACCACCGTGCCCACGCCCGTCACGCCCAGGCCGATGAGCAGCCCGTCGCACAGGATGCACAGGGCCGCCACCGCCAGATGATGGTTGCGCCGGACCCCCTGCGTCAAAACGAACGCGTTCTGCGCCCCGATGGCCACGATCAGCCCGCCCCCCATGGCGTACCCCTGTATGAATGGTGTCATTGATGCCTCCGGCGGCCGGGGGAAGGGGAGGGAAAACCCTTTGAAAAGGGCTTTTCCCTCCCC
>NZ_JBGLYH010000070.1:0-17783 GCF_041414475.1 Pseudodesulfovibrio karagichevae | reverse complement strand
CCTTCCCCCGGACCCCCATCCCCCTTTCCTTCCTAAACTTTTTGTGCCGCTTCGCGGATGGCGAAAGCGAGATGAGGCACCTTCTTCGCCTCTGCTCCAAAACGCCGCAAACCCTTCGGGACACCGTGCAGCCGAGTCCTCTCCACACCCTACGCGCACCACCCCGCCTTCCCGCGCCCGCCCGCCCCTGCCGAAGGCACACAAAAAGTTTTGGAGGGTCCAGGGAACCTTTTCCAAAAGGTTCCCTAGCGGGGGCCGCGTCGGGTCTTAGGCCGAGCTTGCTCGGTCTTAGAGCCGTCGACAGCAGCGATGGGGCAGCGCCCCGGCCGCCGGAGGCATCTTCATCCGCCCCTTGTGCGCCTTGTTGCAGTTGGTTGCGGCCGCTTCCGAGGGCGCGTATAGGTGCTGGTATGAAATTCGTGGGTGTGGACGGATGCAAGGCCGGGTGGTGCGCGGCCTGGGTGGCGGACGGCCGGTGGGACGTGGGCGTGTATCCCCTGTTCGCGGACCTGTGGGGCGCGCACCGGGACGCGGATGGCGTGCTGGTGGACATCCCCATCGGGCTGGCGGACGACGCCAACCGCAAGGCCGAGAGGCTGATGAGGGAACGGCTGGGCCCGAGGCGCAACAGCGTGTTCAATACGCCCGCCCGCGCGGCGGTCCATGCCGGGTCCAAGGACGAGGCAAAGGCAATCAACCGGAAAGTTTCCGGCAAGTCATTATCCGAACAATCCTTGGGTATTATGAATAAGATTGCGGAAGTAGATCTGTTTTTTGCCGCGCATCCCGAGGCTGTGGAAAAGGTGTTCGAATCGCACCCGGAGCTGTGCTTCGCCCTGGCCGGGGGAGGGCCCATGCGCTACCCCAAACGGGACACGCCGGGGGTGGTGGAGCGGTATGAAATCTTGACGCGGTTCGTGCCGGACGTGCGCGGGCTGCTGGACCGGGTGCGGGGGACGTACTCGGCCTCACGGGTGGCAGGGGACGACGTGTTCGACGCGCTGATCCTGGCCGTGACCGGACGGCAGGGCGCGGGAAGGCTCAAGTCTCTGCCCGCTCCCGTGGAGCGGGACGCCACCGGGCTGCCCATGGGCATCTGGTACGCTGAATTCGACAAGTAACGAGGTTTTCATGATCGAGCATATATTGCGGACCGCGCGCAAGGGCGTGTTGTGGCTCTGCCTGCCGGGCCTGGTTTTGACCCTGGGGGCGTGCGTGCGGAACGCGCCCGAGACGCGGCCTGAGGCCATCGGGGACGCGCCCATGGCCGTGACCTTCCTACCGCAGAAGGGCGAGTTCATCTCCAAGTACGGACAACGGCTGAGCCTGGAAGAAGTCGTCGCCATGACAAAGGGTTACGACTATATCCTCATCGGGGAAGGGCACCGGAATCCCGTGGACCACAAGGTACAGCAAGCGTTGCTGGACGCCCTGTCCGACAACGGCGACGGGCTGTCCCTGGGGCTGGAGATGATCGGCGTGGACCGACAGCAGGAGCTGGACGATTTCTGCAAGGGCCAGGTCAGCCTGGACGCTTTGCCCGGCGAGTTGGATTGGGCCAAGAGCTGGGGATATGATTTCGGGCTGTTCCGCGACCATTTCGCCATCGCCAAGGACAACGGCGTGCCCGTGGCCGGGCTGAACGTGCCGTACCAGGTGATCCGCAAGATCAGCAAGGACGGGCTGGACGGACTGAGCGACGAGGAAAAGGCGCTGCTGCCCAAGGAGATCGTGCCGCCCGCCACGGACCAGCGCGCCTTCCTGAACGCGGTCATGGCCATGCATCGGAACAAGGACGCCAAGGACGAGAAGGAACGCGAGCGGTTCTATCTGGTCCAGTCCATCTGGGACTCCAAGATGGCCGAGGAGGCCGTGCGGCTGCGCAGGCAGTATGACTGGCCCGTGCTGGTGGTGGCCGGGGCCGGGCACGTGGAATACGGCTGGGGCATCGCCAAGCGCATCCGCTGGTTCGACCCGGCGGCCCGCATCCTGACCGTCATGCCGTGGCGGGGCGGCGAGTTCGACTCCGAGGCCGGAGACGTGTTCTTCTATTCGCCGGACACCTACCGCTCGCGCATGGGCATGGTCCTCTCCGGCCAGGCGGACGGCATCCTGGTGGAGTCCGTGTCGCGCGGGTCCAGGGCGGAACGGGCCGGACTGCGGCCCGGCGATCTGCTGACCGAGGCCTCCGGCATTCCGCTCAAGGGGCTGTTCAGCCTGCACATGGCCGGGACCAGGGTGCACGACGCGGACGAACCGCTGGTCTTCACGGTCCTGCGCGGCGGCAAGACCTTCACCGCCGACCTGGGCAAGCTCGGAAAGCCCCGGTCCAAGGCCAAGCCCAAGACGGAACCCAAGCCCGAGACCGCGCCCCAGGCCGACCCCAAGCCCCCTGTGGCCCCGACGGCGGAGGCCCGATAGATGCGCCGCGCCTGCCTGACCCTGTGTTGCGTGCTTGTTTTCGCCATGGCGGTTCCGGCCCTGGCCGACGACCTGTCCGGGCTGCTGCCCGAGGCCGTGGGCGGGCTGAAACGCGTGCGGCTGGTCACCGGCGCCGAGGCCCGGGCCGAAGTGGACCGGCTGCACGGCAAGTCCCTTGAGGCCGAGGCCAGCGCCATCGCCCGCTACGCAGAGGACGACGGGCGCCCGGCCGAGGTATGGGTGTCGCGGGTGGCCTCCGAGGCCGAGGCGCGCCGCCAGACCGGGCTGATGGTCCACAAGATGTTCGAGAACCCCAAGTCGCCCTTCAGGGCCCCCAAGCGGCTCGACCACGACGGGCTGGCCGTGTACCGGTTCACCGGCATGGGCCAGGTCCATCTCATCTGGCACTCGGGCGATCTGGTCTGGTGGGTGAGCGCGGCTCCGGACGAGGTCCAGCCGTTCCTGGACGCCCTCTGCCGCTGACCGGTTTGACAGAAATTCACCGCCTCCCGTATAGGGTGTAGGAACCCCGAAAGGAGGGCGGACATGAACAAAGCCCGCATTGTCCCGGTCCTGTTGCTGCTCCTGGCCCTGACACCCCTGCTGGCCCACGCCGAAGGGAAGATCCTGTCCGAGATCCGGGGCGGGGTCTACGCCCACGACGTCAGCTTCTGGAGCTTCCACCGCGAATCCGGCACGGACATCAACGGCGAGCTGCTCTTCGTCTCCCCGTCGTTCCTGGACGTGCTCTGGTCGCCGCGCCCGCATCTGGGCGCGACGGTGAACACCGACGGCAACACCTCCCACGCCTATGCGGGCCTGACCTGGGAGCTGCCCCTGTTCTCCAGCGGCTTCTTCGTGGACGGCAACCTCGGCCTGTCCGTGAACAACGGCAGGCGGGACACCGACGATCCCGACCGCAAGTCCCTGGGCTCCCCGGTCTTGTTCCGCCTGGGCGCGGCTCTGGGCTACAACCTGACCGAAAAGGTCAACGTCTCCCTCCAGTTCGAGCACATGTCCAACGCCTATCTGGCCAACGAGAACGAGGGCATGGACAACTTCGGCGTGCGCCTGGGTTACCGGTTCTAGCGGCTGCCCGAGCGGCCATCCCGTCGCATCCGGGAATGATAATCCTCATTATTCCCGGATGGATCCCATTTTTCTAGAATTAATCTAGACTTACTCTACACTTCTCCGACCGGTCCTTCGACGACCTCGATGCCACGCTTTGCGGCCCGTTTCCGGTCCTTGCGCTCCTTGCGCCGGGTGACCAGGTCCCACAGGATGGGCATGACCAGCAGGGTCATGGCCGTGGCCACGCACAGGCCGGTGACGAAGGTCGTGGCCATGGTCCCCCAGACCACGGAGTAGTAGGGGATGCCCAGCGCCATGGGCAGCAGGCCCAGGGTGGTGGTCAGGGTGGTCAGCAGGATGGGGCGCAGGCGCACGCGCACGGCCTCGCGGATGGCGTCGGCGCGCGCGTACCCCTTGGCGTAGAGGCGGTTGATGAAGTCGAGCAGGACCAGGGAGTCGTTGACCACGACCCCGGCCACGCCCACGGTGGCGATGAAGCTGTTCACCGTGAACAGGGACCGGGTCAGGAAGGTCCCGAAGACCACGCCGATGAGGGCGAAGGCCACGGCGGACAGGATGATGGCCGGCTGGACGTAGGATTGGAACTGGCATGCCAGGATGGTGTACATGACAAGGATGGCGATGCAGAAGGCGTACATCAGCGAGGTGAAGGACCTCCCTGTGGACTCGTATTCACCGGCGAAGCTGAGGGTCGCGCCGGGGTAGTCGTTCTGGATGGACAGGTAATGGGCCCGAACGTCGTGGACCACGCTGGGGGCGCTGACGGGCGCTCCCTCGCGGATGTTGGCGGTCAGGGTCACGGCCCGCTGCCCTTGGAAGCGGTTGAGTTGGCCGGGCTCGCGGTAGGTCTTGACCTCGGCCAGGTCGCCCACGCGTACCGGGCCCGTGTCGTTCTGCAGGATCGGGATGTCCAGGGCGTCCTCGGGGGTGGACAGGAACCGCTTGTCGATCTTCATGCGCAGGTCCACATCCTCGTCGGCCGCCCGGAACTTGCCCACGAACCGGCCGTCCAGGATGCCGCCTGCCAGGGAGACCACCTGGGCCGGGGTCAGGCCGTACTCGGCCACCAGGCTCGGGATGGGGATGAACCGGAAGACGCGGTTGTCCGTGCCGGTGTCCGTGGCCAGGTCAGCGAGATAGGGCGACAGCTTCTTGTTGGCGCGTATCCAGTTGAAGACGTTGTCCTTCAGCGCCATGACCGCGTCCTGGTCCGGACCGAGCACGCGGATGTTCACGTCCTTGCCCGCCGGAGGGCCGCCCTGTTCGGGCCAGACGCGAAAATGCCAGCCGCCCGAGGCCAGGGGCTCAAGTTTCGTGCGGATGACGTCCAGAAGGCGCTGAGGGTCGTTTTCGGGGTTGTCCACGAACGCCTGCTCATCCCGGCCGGGCAGCTCCACGATGACAATGGCCCGGTTGGGGCCGAAGATGTTCTCGTAGTCCTCGTTGATGTCCATGCCGCCCAGGCCGGAGCACGCCTTGGTGGTGCCTGGCCCGAGCGCCATGAGGGCCTTGGAGACTTCCTTGGCCTTGCCCGACGCCGTGTACACGTCCGTACCCACCGGGCCTTCCATGGACACGTAGTAGAGGGTGTACTCATCCGGGAAGAACTTGATGCGCAGGAGCGGCATGACCCCGGTGACCGAGACCCCGAGCATGACCAGGGCCGTGAAGAAGGCCACGACCACCAGCCCCAGAGTCTTCCAGCGGTGGCGCATGGTCCGTTGCAGGACCGCGTCGGTCGCCTTTTTCAGCCAGCCCATGAAGCGCGGATCGCGGGCCTGGAGGTGCTCCGCGGCCTGCCGCTCGAGCTTGTCCGCGCCGGGCCAGTCCAGGAAGTGCAGGGGCAGGATGGCCAGGCACTCGACCAGGGAGGCGATGATGGCGAAGGACACGGCCTTGGGCACCAGGGCGAAGAACTCGCCCGTGGAGCCGGTCATGATCAGCATGGGCATGAACGCGGCCACGGTGGTGGAGGTGGCCGCCACCACGGGCAGGAAGACCTCGCTCGCGCCGTCGACCACGGCCTCGCGCAGCCCCTTGCCGTCCTGGACGTGGCGGTAGATATTCTCGACCACCACGATGGCGTCGTCCACGATGATGCCGCTGACCAGGACGAAGGAAAAGAGGGTGATCTCGTTGATCGAGTTGTTGGTGAGCCACATGATGATCATGGTCACCAGGAAGGAGAAGGGCACGCCCACGGTGGTCAGCATGGCGTTGCGGAAGCCCATGAACAGCCAGATGCAGCCGCAGACCAGGACGATGCCCACCAGCAGGTTGGAGCCCAGCGTGTTGATGTTCTCGCGGATGTTGATGCGCTGGTCCTGGGTGACCACCGCCTGGACGCCCTCCTTGTCGAGCACGGGCTTGAAGTCGGCGACCACCTTTTCCACGGCGGCCCCGATGTCCAGGGAGTTGCCCTCGGGCGACTTGAGAACCTTGACCGACACGGCGTCCTTGCCGTTGACCGACGAAACCACGAACGGATCACGGTAATTCATGCCCGCCGAACTCAGGACGTCGCCCACGGTGACGAAAGAGCCGTCCAGGTCGCGCCGGACGATGGTCCGGGCGACCTCGTCGCGGGACCGGAACTTCTCGTCGACCACGATGACGTACTCGCCGGAATCGCTGATGAAATCACCCGCCGGGACCGATACGTTGGCCCCCTGCAACGCCTGGCCCACCTCGTCGAAGGTGACCCCCAGGCGCATCATCTTGACCGGGTCCAGGGCCACGTGGAACTCGCGGGTGTATTCCCCGTCGATCTGAACTTCCTTGACCCCGGGGAGGGCCTGCAGCGGTATCTTCAGTTCGTCGGCCATGAGGCTCAAGGACCGGTTGGAGCGGTCCCCGAGCAGGTTCACGGACATGACCGGCAGCCACTCGGACACGCGGATGACCGTGAAGTCGGGCGGGTCCATGTCGTCTGGCAGGTCGTTCTGGATGGACAACACCTTGAAGCGCAGTTCGTCATACAATTTGTCGTAATCGGTGTCGTCCAGGAACTTGACCATGATGGAGCAGCGCTGGCGGAAGGAGCGGGAGCGGATGAACTCCACGTTCTCCAAATCCTCGAGGGCGTCCTCGATCTTGCGCGTGACCAGGGTCTCCACCTCGTCCGGGCTTGCGCCCGGCAGGAAGGCGGAGATGACCACCTTGCCCATGCGCACGTCCGGGTAGCGCTCCACCGGCAGGTTGAAGACGCAGAACACGCCCACCACCATGAGCAGGATGAACATGAGGTTGACGAAGACCTTCTGGCCCAGGGAGAACCGGATCAGGGCCTGGGTGGGCGAATCCTTGTGCATGGGGCGTCTCGCCGGGGGTTAGGGATTGAGCAGGAAGACGCCGCCGGGGCGCACGTCCGGGCCGGACACCCGGCGCAGATCGTCGCCCGCCGAGCCGAGCAGGACCACGCGGACCCGCTTGCCGTCCGGGGTCATCAGGAAATATTCCTCGTACGCCTTGACCAGGGCGGACGCGGGCACGACCACGGCCCCGCCGGGGTCGGGCAGGACCACGTCCAGCTCCGTGCGGATGCCGCCCCGGAACGCGAAGTCGCCCTTGGTGATCTCCAGGTCCACGTTGATCTTGCGCGTCACCGGGTCGAAACCGGGCGAGACGCGGGCCACGCGGGCCTTGACCGTGCCGCCCAGGTCGGTCAGGCGCAGGGTCACGGTGTCGCCCATGTCCTTGAGGGCGCGGTACTCCTCGCTGGTCAGGGCAAAGGGCACGAGCAGGACGTCGTAGCGCCCCAGCTCGGCCACGGTCTCCCCCTTGGTCACCCACTCGCCGGGCTCGATGTCCCGGGCGATGACCTTCCAGCCCGGAGGGCCGACCAGGGAGAACCGCTTGAGCCGCTCCTGAAGGACCTGCTCCTCCACCTGCTTGGCGCGCAGCTGCTGCAGGGCGGCCTGGTGGGCGCGGATGTTGGAATCCAGAGTGGACTGGGGCGCGGTGTCGGTCTTGACCAGCGCCTTGTACCGGTCCATCTCCTTCTTGTTGTAGTCCAGGTCGCTCTTGAGGCGCTGCTGGTCCGCGCGGTTGGCGGCCAGGTCGAGCTTGATGAAGGTGGTGTCCAGTTCGGCGAACAGGCCGTTCCGGCCCAGGGCGTCGCCCACGTCGGCCAGGACCTTGACCACCCGGCCGGACTCCTCGGACACCAGGCTCATGGAGCTGCGGGCGCGGGTGAACCCGGTCAGGGAGGATTGCCGGTCCGCGGCCCGGGCCGTGAAGGTCTCGGTGGACACGTGCTTGGCCGGGACCGTGGCGGGCACCGCAACCTGGGCGGCCTCGGCCAGATCGCTGCCCGGCACCGGGGCCTTGGCCTCGCCCGCCTCGCCGAGCTGGTCGTTGCCGCAACCGGACAACAACAGGGCCGACAGCAGGGCCAGGGAGAGGAGGAACGCACATAGCCGTTTCATGAACTACCGCCTTTATGATTGCGACTGAAATTGCTGAAAATCCGGTACCGGGCGCAGGCCGAACTCGATGATCCGGTCCAGCAGGGCATCGAGGTCCGCGCCTTTGCTCAAAGCCGCCACCTGGCCGGTGGCGATGAGGTGAACCAACCCGTGGAGCTGCCCCCACAGGGCGAAAACCAGGGCATTGACATCCACCTCGCCGAAACGTCCGGTGGCAGCGCACTCGACGACCAGATCCCGGAACATGTGGAAGGAGCGCAGCGAGCTGGCCGCCCATTCCCCGTCCAGGTCCACCTGTCCGCAGCTGGTGCTGAACATGAGGTGGTAGTGGTCCGGCTCTGCCAGGGCGAAGCCGATGTATCCGCGCGCGCCGTCCCGCAGCCGCTCCACCGGGTCAGGGAACCGCTTCCTGGAACGCTGCTGCCGCTCCACGAAGCGGGCGAACCCCTCCTCGCGCAGGGCGGACAGGATCTCCCGCTTGTTCCGGAAATAGCGGTAGAGCGCGGCCGGGCTGTACTCGATGCGGGACGCGATGCGCCGCATGGATACGTTGTCGAACCCCTCCCTGACGAAGAGCTGTCTGGCCGCGTCCAGGATGCGCCGCCGCATCTTTTCCCTGTCCCGTTCCCGTCTCTTCGCTGTGCTCATGCCCGCCTCTAGCAAACTCCGTTCACCTTGTAAACACTGTTCACACAAATGTACGCTTCGTCATCGGGCGAAACCCGGCGGTCGCCTAGCGGTCACCCCGGCCCAAAACCGAGCGCATGGCCGCGTGGACCACCAGGTGGTGGAACGGCCGGATAACGTTGAAATACACGCGCCCGGCCAGATTATGGTAACGGACCACGGTGACCGCGTGGAACCGGGTACGGCCGTCCGGCAGCGGGGTGCCGCAGACCGCCATGGCCGCCTCCAGATGGGATTCCTTGCCCTCGGCTATCCAGTACGTCTCGCCGTCCGAGCGGACCACGGTGAAGAACCCGACCTTTTCGCCAGGGGCGAGGGGCAGGTTCTCGGTGGTCAACCGCTCCCGGCCCGGCACCGCACGCTCGCCCTGGCCGAGGCACCGGAGCAGCCACACCCGCACGCGCCACAACAGGGCCATCCAGCCGGGACGGTAGGAGAGGACGCCCGCCGCCAGGTCCAGGACCGTGACACCCCCGTCCATGGTGTGCACGTCCACGTGGTCCGCGCCCGCGAGCAGCCCGGCCATGCCCGGCAGCCGTTCGATCTCGCTACGCTCCATGGCCGCCTCCCGCCAAGACCCCGGTCAGGACCACGTCCAGCTGGGCCATGACCCCGGCCACCTGGCCCTCCACGTCGAACCGGTCGCGGTTCAGCCCGTCGATCAGCCCGCCCGCGTACAGGGACCAGCAGACCATGGCCACCCCCAGGCTGGAAACCTCGGGCCTGACCTCGCCGACCGCCTTGCGCGCCTCCACCAGGCCCGCCACCTTGCCGACCATCTCCACGAGCTGGCCGTCGAACCGCGCCTTCCACTCGCCGGTGGCGAACAGGGCCTCCTTGACCACCGAGCGCAGGAACAGGGTGTTCCCGCCGTAGTAGTTGTACATTGTGCGGAGCATATGGCGGCATTGTTCCCGAAAAGGGAGGTCCTTGGGCGCGCCGTCGATGGCCCGGCGGGAAATCGCGTCGATCTCGTCGAAGAACGAGGAGAAGAGCAGGGAGGTCTTGTCCCGGAAGTGCAGGGCGATGGTGCCCACGCCCACCCCGGCCTCGCGGGCCAGCCCGCGCATGGTCGTGGCCTCGAACCCGCGCTCGCTTATCAAACGGCGCGCCGCCTCCTGAATCCGTTGCCGGGTCTCGGCCTTGCGCCGGCCCCGCAGTGTCTCGCCCTTGTCCACCGGATCTCCCCTGGTTTGTTGAACACGTTCATTGACTGAACATGTTCATTATTCCAGTCCGGGTTTTGTGTCAAGCGGGGTTGGCCAATCTGCCGGCAAGGTCTCGCCGACGCCGAAAACAGTGTGCGCCTCAGGCCACGCGATCATGCACAGCCTGCTATGGATATAGCCAACCAGCTGATATTTTACGGAATGACGTCGTCAGGACTTGAGGACGTCGAGGATTTCGATGTTGGCGGCCTGCCAGGCGGGGTAGGCCCCGGCGACCACGCCGAGGAGGCAGGAACCGGCCAGGGTGGTCAGCAGGCTGACCGGGTCGAGGATGATCGGCAGCTTGGCCACGGTACAGCCGACCACGACCAGGACGACGGTCACGACCACGCCCAGGCCGCCGCCCACCGCGGCCATGAGCCCGGACTCGAACAGAAACTGGCGGACGATGTCGCGCCTGCGGCCGCCCACGGCCCGGCGCACGCCGATCTCCACCCGCCTGGAGCGGACCACCAGGATCATGATGGACAGGATGCCCAGGCCGCCCACGGCAAAGGAGATGGTCGAGGTGATGCCGCCCAGGGTGGTCATCAGGTCCAGGGCCTGACGCTGCAGCTTGATGGCGTCGGCGGCGGACATGCCGCTGAAGTCGTCGTCCTCGCCGGGGTCGATCTTGTGACGCTCGCGCATGACCGCGTTCACCGACGCGTTGACCATGCCGAGCCCCGCGTCCTTGGCCAACCGCAGGTAGACCCCGGAAATCCACCGCTGGTTGCTGGCCCGGCGCATGTAGGTGGTCAGGGGCATGAGCAGCACCTCGTCCTGGTCCGTGCCGGACACGTCGCGGCCCTTTTCCTCCATGACCCCGAGGACATGGAAGCTGGCCCGGAACATGTAAACGTCCTTGCCCACGGCCTGCTCGGGCCTGCCGAACAACCGCTGGGCGATCTTGCGCCCGAGCACGCAGACCTTGGCCCGCTCCTCGACCTCGTTCCAGGTGAAGAAACGGCCCACATCCGGGCGAAAACTGCGGATATCCTGGTAATTGGGCCAGCAGGCCATGATCTGGACGTTGACCGCGTTGCCGTTGCCGCGCACGGCCATGGTCGCGGTGGCGAACGGGGTGCCTTCCAGGACCGAGGGCACGGAGTCGATCACGGCCTGCGCGTCGGACAGGACGAAGTTGCGGGCGTTGCCGGAGATGCGCATGTTCCCGCCTCGGGTGAAACGGACGGACCCGGCCAGCACCGCATAGAGGTTGGGGCCGAGCTTTTCGGTCTCCAGCTCGGCCTGGCGGACCATGATCTTGGACACGTGCTGCACCCCGGTGAAGGCCAGCGCGCCCAGGAAGACCCCGAGCATGGCCAGCACGGCCCGCAGCTTGTGCGCTGAAAGCGACGAAATGGCGATGGTCAGGTTCAAAGGCAGCATGCCGCTTCCCCGCTACTCGTAACGGTCCCGGTTCCAGGCCGTGTTGCCGTTGAAGATGTGCTGCCACAGCCGTTCGAAGGCGTGCCCCGTGTTGCGCTCGTCATGGGGGTCGGCCTCGATGAGGCCCAGGCAAAAGGCGTAGAAGGCCTTGGGCCGGGTGCGGATGCGCTCGCCGGTCACGCAGAAGTTGCCCGTGGGCGCGCGGCAGAGGATCTCCCGGGGCATGGGCGCGTCGAAGATGCGCTCGAACACCTCGCCCACCGGGATGTCGCGGCCCCAACCGGCCCAGCGCCCCTCGTTCTCGGGCTTGCGCAGGTCGTGCGGCCGCCCCAGGCGGTCGCTCTTGAGCTTGAACCAGGCCAGCCCCTTGAAGGGCACGCGCCGATCCGCAACGTCTTCAAGCTGCTCCCACAAGTCCTCCACCGTGGCCCGGCCGCGATCATCGATGTGATCAAACGGGTCGCCCTGCAGGAAGACGTTCAGGGGGGCGAGGGTGTCGTACTCGTTGACGATGTGGGTGAAATAGGTGTGCGCCTCGCGCCCGATATTCGGCAGCGGGCGTGCATCCGGACCGCCTTGGCCGCCCTTGTCGTACACCACGTAGTCGCACCCCAGCGCGTCGGCCCAGGACACGTCCTCGCGGTATCTGGCTATGATCACCCGGATGTCGTCACGCACGATCATGCTCCTCGCATGGTCTATCCTTCCGCAACCTTCTCCAAGACCATGGCCCGGACATAGGTGGGCTGCTCGTCCGAGGAGCGCCCGCCCGAGCCGTAGCCCACTCCGAGGAGGGTGCCCAAGGGCAGGGGACCGAAGCGGTCCGCAACAATCCGCAAGATGGCCAGGCCCGTGGGGGTGGCCCGCTCCATGGAACAGTCGGAGCCGAAGGTCGTCAGCCCCTTGGCCAGTTCCGCACAAGCCGGTGCCGGAACAGGCATTTTGCCGTGGGCGCAGTGCACGTAACCCGACCCGAGATCAACCGGGCTGCAGACCACGTCCACGGCCTCCAGGGCGTCCAGGAGAAGCATTGAACCGCAAATATCAGCAAGGGTATCCACAGCCCCGATCTCATGGAAGTGGACCTGCTCCAGATTCACGCCGTGGACCTTGGCCTCGGCCTCGCCGAGCAGGCGCAGGGCCCGCACGGACCGTTCCCCGGCCCGGCCGCCCAGGCCGCTCCCTTCGATGATCCGGCACAGGTCCGTGTAGTGGCGCAGGGGCTGCTCCCGGGTCTGGAGCACGTCCACATGCCGGGTGTTGATGCCCGCGATCCGCTTTTCCGACCATTTGAGCCCGAAGCCGTCCAGGCCGAGCCGGGCGAGCTCCTTTTCCAGGAAGTCGAACCCGCTGCCGGGGCCGCGCCACTCCTCCAGGGCGTGGCTCAGGGCCGCGAGGAGCATGTCGCCGCTCACGCCCGTGGAGCAATCGAGATATACCGTGTTCATGGGTCCTTATCCGTCCAGTTCGCCGAAGGCCAACATGTTGATTTTATGCGCAAGATACCCTGCGCCGAAGCCGTTGTCGATGTTCACCACCCCGATGCCCGGCGCACAGGAATTCATCATGGTCAGCAGGGCGGCCAGCCCCTGGAAGTTGGCCCCGTAGCCCACGCTGGTGGGCACGGCCACGATGGGCGGCCGAGCCAGCCCGCCGACGACCGAGGGCAGGGCGCCCTCCATGCCCGCCACGGCGACGACCACCGAGGCACCGTTGAGCTCGTCCATGACCGAGAAGAGCCGGTGGATGCCCGCCACCCCGCAGTCGAAATGCCGGTCCACGCGGCTTCCCAGAAATTCCGCCGTGCCCGCCGCCTCCTCGGCCACGGACAGGTCGGACGTGCCCGCCGAGACGACCGCCACCTTGCCGACCGGGTTTTCCGGCGCACCGCCGATAGAGAGCAGGCCGGACACGGGGTCGAAGCGGGCCTCGGCCACCTCGCGCACGGCCTCGAAATGGGCCTGATCGGCCTTGGTGCCCAGGACACGCCCGTTGTGGCGGTTGAGGTGATCAAAGATCGACGCCACCTGATCAGGCGTCTTGCCCGCGCAATAGACCACCTCGGGCCCGCCGGTGCGCACTTCGCGCAACTGATCGATCTTGGCGCAGCCGGTCTCGATAAAGGACTGCCGAAGCAGTTCTCTCTTCAATTCTTCCCGTGAGATCTGTCCAGCTGCGAAGTCGTCCAGGAGGCGGTCCAGGCTCATTCCACCCACTCCTGGAAGGTGCATGATTCCAGCCCGATCTTCTTCGCCAGCGCCACGATTTTATCACGATTTTCCGTTATGATTCCAGAGAACTGCGGCAGATACTCCACGGTTGCCATCAGATTATCAGGCCGGACGCGGACCGTGTTCAGGCCGAGGGTGTGCAGGTAGGATTCCAGGGCGGCGACCCGGCCCAGCCTCTCCTCGGTCAGTTCCACGCCGAGGGGGATGCGGGTGGCCAGGCAGCTTTCGGACGGGGCCTCCCAGTTGGGCAGCTTCGCGTCAAAGGCCAGGGCCCGGATATGCGACTTGCCCATATCCAGATCGGCCAGGGGGGAGAGGACCTTGAATTCGCGCACGGCCCGGAGGCCGGGACGGTCCGGGGCGTCGTCCGCATTGGTCCCGTCGAGCAGCAGGCACTCGCTGCCGAGGGCATCCAGCATGGTCCGGAAGACCAGACACTTGCAGTGGTAGCAGCGGTCTTCCAGGTTACGCCGGACCTCGGGCACGGCCAGGGCCGATATCTCGAGAACGCGGTGTTCGATGCCGATGCGCCCGGCCACCTCGGCGGCCCGCCGTTTGTCCCGCTCCGGGGTCAGTTCGCTGACCACGGTGCAGGCCACGGCCCGGTCCCCGAGGGCGATTCGCGCCGCAGCGGCCACAAGGCCGCTGTCTACCCCGCCGGACAGGGCCACGGCCGCGCAGCCGACGCCGCCCGCGCGCTCGGCGATATGCGTAGCAAGTTGTTCAAGGCTCATTCAACAAGAATAGCCCACACGACACCACGGTTCAACCCATTTCGGACTTTTCGCGGCCTATGAGGTCTATGCGCCGCCAGGGTCCCTTGGTGAAGCGGTACGAGAACGTGGCCGTCAGGATCATCACGTAGACGAGCAGGAATATCCAGGGCCCGTGGATGCTGGTCATGCCCAGCTCGTTGAGCACCAGCAGGGGGAGGACGATGCAGGCGATCGAGGCGGTGCCCATGACGCCCATGATGAACCGGGTGTCGCCCGCGCCCTTGAGACCGCCCATGTACACGATGGCCACGGCGTCCAGCAGGGTGAAGACCGCGCAGTAGCGCATCAGCACCTCACCCATCTTGAGGACCGCGTCGAACTCGGCCCCGGCCGCGCCCCGGGCCCGGAACAGGTTGAGCAGGAACTCGGGCATGACCCAGAAGACCACGGCCATGACGCCCATGTAGGCCAGGGCCAGATGCAGGACCGAATGGGTGGCGAAGGCCGCCCGGTCCGGATTGCCGTCGCCCATGGCCTGGCCGACCATGATGCTGGCCGCCACGTGCAGGCCGATGGTCGGGAGGAAGGCCAGGTTGTAGATGGAGAAGACCGCGCTGGTGGAGGCCAGCTCCACCGGCCCGAACCGGCCGACGATGAAGACGAAGAAGGAGACGGCGAACATGTCCAGGAAGAACTGGACCCCGCCGGGCAGGCCGAAGTGGAGGAACCGGCCGAACAGCTCGCGGTCGAAACGCCAGGCGGAGCGGACCTTGAAGAGCACCTCGTTCCTGCGGGTGAAGATGAGCAGGACGTAGACGATCAACGGCACGATGAACCCGATGACCGTGGCGATGCCCGCCCCGGCGATACCCATCTCCGGGAAGGGGCCGAAGCCGTTGATCAGACAGTAATCCAACGGAACATTGATGAAAATCGAGCCCATGCTGATGAGCATGACCGGCTTGGTCAGGCCGCGACCGGCAAAAAAATTGGACAGGCACAGACCGAGCAGGCAGGGCAGGCTGCCTACGGTAAGGATCTGGAAATAGATCACTTCGAGCCGCTGGATGGCCGGGGGATGCCCGCCCAGCCGGAACATGGGTTCGGCCAGGAAGCACAGGGCGGCCAGGAACAGGCCGGACGGGACGCAGAACCAGATGCCCTGCCACAGGGCCCGGCCCACGTCGGCGGGGCGGCACGCGCCGGTGTACTGGGCGATGAACACGTTGACGTACTCGGACACGCCCATGAAAAAGGAGAGGAACAGGAAGGCCACGATATTGGCCGGCAGGGACGCGGCCAGGGACTCCAGCGAGTAGTTGCCGAGGAAGATGCGGTCCGTGAAGGTCATGACCGTATTGGAGATCATGCTGACGACCAGGGGCAGACCGATGTTCAGGGCCTCTCTGTACCCGCCTTGCGCGTGCCAACGCTTGACCATATTCATTGCAGTATCCTCCGTGCCTGCGGCCCCGCCCGAAACGGGCCGCCGGTCCGGCCATGGCAACCTATCCCGGAGCGGTCCCATGGTAAAGCGGAATCGGCATATTTCCCCATCTTGTAAAAAGAAAGACAGCATGCTATTAAAACAACTGTAGCAATCTGTAATAGCGGGTGATTTTGTGGACAAGACAGCGGAGTATCTCTTTTTCCCGGCCATGTCCCTGTTCCAGCGGCTCTATGCCAAGGGGCTTTCCAAGAGGCTGGACCCTCACGGCGTGCGGCCCGGCTATCTCGAAGTGTTCTTCCGGCTGTGGGAAAAGGACGGCGTCACCCAGAAGGCGCTGCATCAAAGCATGGATGTGGAGCAGGCCACATTATCCAATACTCTCAAACGGATGGAGCGAGACGGTTTCCTGCTCCGCAAGCGCAACCCCAAGGACCGCCGACAGTCCGTCATCGGGCTGACCGACACCGGAGCGAGCATCCGCAAGGTGGTTCTGGCGGCTATCGACGACCTTCAGGCCGTGGTCAACACCCGGCTGAGCATCAACGACCGGCGCTATTTCCGCCGGATCCTGCAACAGATGAACGAACAACTCGTCCAGGATCTGGATGACACGACCCTGGTCCTGCTCGACGAAGTGGACGATTCGGACGGCGACACGCTGATGCTCGTGGACGAAATCAATGAATGACGGGAAATATTGATCCGCAATGAACCACAAGCCGATTTGCGGTGCGATTCTCCCCGAATGACCGGCATTGCTACGCCCTTTCAGCCCCCGGCTCCACACAATACCGCATTCATCCCCAGAAAACGACGCCGCGCCGCCCTTATTCAGCGTTCCAGCAGGCGCTATTTTCATTAACCTACCGGTATGGCGACTTTTTATCAATTTATCAGGGACGCCGCCAGGTTGACCCGGAGTACCCCTTACGTTGACGCTTCGCTTCCTTCAACCGCCTGGAAAAGTCCGATTCGTGTATTTTTCCCATTATTTTTTCTAGGGAAATCTGATATGTCTTCCCTAATTAACAACAACGTCCCGTAATCCTTTTCCATAGGGCTGTTTCTGGAAAATCTCTAGACATTATAGGACAGCGTTGTACTTTGTTGACAATCTTTGACACCTTATGTCAATGAATGAACATCCTAGGTCAGATTGCGACATTATGGACAACTCAGATGCACCCAGGCCGCCGACTTTACTCACCGTGCGTGAAGTTGCGGACTATTTACGGGTTCACCAGAGAACAGCCTACAGGCTGATCACCAACGGCAGCATCAGGGCCATCAAGATCGGGAGCCAGTGGCGCGTCCCCGAAAAGGCGCTGATGGAATTTTTAGAGAGTGGAATGCAGGCCTCGGCTCCTTCGGGCAAGAGAAAGGCCGAGCCGGACCAATTCAAACTCCCACTGGACTAAGGAGAGCGGCATGTCGAACAGAACGGTTGGCGGTTATGACGGGGGCGACCCGATCCTGAACGTTACCCTGCCCAACGATTTCGGCGAGGACCTCGAGGTCTCCGGCAAACTGATTGGGGAAGAAATGTATTTTGACGACGGGACCGGCATGCTGACCATGGAAAAGCTGTACCGGGACGAGGACGGCAAGCTCGCCTACGGTATCATCTCCGCCATCGGCCACGCCCGCGAACGCCGCGCCTACCGTGTTGAAGAAGGCGAGGACAGCTGCATTGTCACCAACGGCAGCCTCAGCCTCGAATTCAACTACGACGAGCTCTTCGAACTCCTGGCCGTGGCCCTGGAATCCGAAAAGGAATCCACCGTCAGCCAGGTCAGCGAACAAGTCCGCCGCAAACTCGCCGTCAACGAGTAAATCTTTCTGAAAGCGCAAAAAAAAGGGGCCTTTTGGCCCCTTTTTTTTGCGCTTTTATTGCCTCCGGCGGCCGGGGCGCTGCCCCGGACCCCGCCAAAGAACCTTTTGAAAAAGGTTCTTTGGAATCTCCCAAACTTTTTGTTGCCGCTTCGCGGAATATATACGAACGCGGCTAGTCCTGCCTTTATCTCAATTTCATTCATCCCCCCCGTCTCTGCGGAAAGTACTGCCTGCCCGCATCCCCCATACGCGCGAATGCGCATACAAAAGGTTTAGGAAGGAAGAGGGGATGGGGGTCCGGGGGAAGGGGAGAGGGAAACCCT
>NZ_JBGLYH010000006.1:0-111428 GCF_041414475.1 Pseudodesulfovibrio karagichevae | reverse complement strand
AAAAACCCTTTGAAAAGGGTTGTTTCCTCCCCTTCCCCCGGACCCCCATCCCCTCCTTTTCCTAAACTTTCTGTGCCGCGCGCGGATAGTGCGGGCGCGGGGTTTTTTCTGTCTTTTCATCGTAGGGAAACGCCGCGAACCCATAGGGACACGTTTTATCAAGCTACACCCGCCTCCCCGAGGAGCGGCACAACTCTATGCCCCCGCACGTCCCTGCCGAAGGCACGTAAAAAGTTTAGGAGGGGGGTCCAGGGGGGAACCCTTTTCAAAGGGTTCCCCCCTGGCCGCCGGAGGCATTCTTCTCCTATCTCGATATCAGCACGATCCCGCCCAGGACGCAGGCGCAGCCGGTGAGTTGTTGCCAGCCGATGGGTTCGTGGAGCACGAGGGCGGACAGGACCAGGGCGGACACGGGCATGATGGCGGTGAATACGCCCGCGGTGGACGGCGGCACCTTGGTGATGCCCGCGAACCAGAAGAGGTAGGCGAGCACGGTGACGAACGCGCCGTAGTAGAAGACCACGAGCCAGCCTGTGGCGGAGATGGCGGCGAGGTCGGCGTGGACGGCCTCGTACACGCCCATGGGCAGGAACCAGAGCAGGCCGAACAGGGAGATGATCGTGGACACGGCCAGGGGGGAGAGCGGTTCGGGCACGGTCTTGCGGATGAGCAGGAACAGGGATTCGAAGAGCACGGCGGCCAGGACAAGCAGGTTGCCGAGAACCGGGTTCGCGCCGCCGGGCGCGCCGTGCGGGGCGGCCTGGACGAGGTTGATGACCAGCACGCCCGTCATGGACAGGGTGATGCCCATGAGCACCCGGCGCGACGGGCGGTCTTTCAGGAAGAGCCAGGCGATGAGCCCCATGCAGGCCGGGGTGGTCGAGGTGATGATGCCAGCCGAGGCCGGGCCGGTCCGGGTCAGGCCGTAGAGCAGGAAGACCGTGAACAGGAACGAGCCGCACAGGGACTGGACGGCCAGCTTTGCCCAGGTCCTGCGCGAGAGGCGGGGCAGGCCGCCTTCGCGCAACCGGACGATGGGCAGGAGGATGACCAGGGCCAGGGCGAAGCGCAGGGCCGAGGCCATGAACACGGGCAGCTCGTCGACCATGATCTTGCCGGCCACCACGGAGCTGCCGACCAGGATCATGGCCAGGGAGAGATTGAGATAGGCGTAGTGTTTTTCGGACATGGCCGGAGCATGCCCGAACCGGGATCAGGAGTTTTGAAGCATCTTGCGGTATTTGGCGGGGGTGACGCCGGTCTGGCGTTTGAACAGGCGGGTCAGGTGTGCCTGGTCCGCGAACCCGCAGTCCATGGCGATGTCGGCCACGCGCTCGTCCCCGGCCAGCCGGTGGCGGGCGTGCTCCACGCGGGTCTGGGTCAGGTAGGCGTGGGGCGTGATGCCGAGCTGGTTCTCGAAGACGCGCACCAGGTGGAAGGGGGACAGCCCGGCCTCGCGGGCCAGGTCGGACAGAGGCACGTCCTCGGCGAAGCGGTCCTCGATGATCTCGCGGGCCCGGTTCACGGCCCGGTGTTCGCGCCCGGTGCGGGGCTCGTTGCCGGGCTCGTCCGCGTGCCGCCTGATCCAGGCTTCGAGCAGGCGCAACAGGCGCGTCTCCTTTTCCATGAGCGAGGTCTCGGGCAGCTCCAGCCGCCTGTGGGTGTGGTCGATCAGGGCGGCCAGGGCCGGGTCGTCGAGCACGCCCGCGCGGAAGTGGGGCAGGTTCGGGCGGGGCATGAGCTCACGGGCGGCGGCCATGAGCGCCTCGGGCGCGAGGTAGAACATGCGGTAGGCCCAGCCGGATTCCTCCGCGCCATGGCCGTCGTGGGGCTCGCCCGGCACCACCAGGTTGACCTGGCCGCGCGCGGCCACCACGGACTCGCCGCGATAGGAGAAGCGCATGGCCCCGTCCTCGATGCAGCCCACGGCGAACCCCTCGTGGAAGTGCCGGGAGAAGCGCTGGGTCACGAAGCGGGCGCGCAGCAGCTCCACCCCGCCCCAGAAGGGCAGGGTCGAGACGCACGCGGTTTCCTTTGACGGTGAACGGACCATGAGTCGATCATCGCCCAGCCCGGGGAGAAAGGCAAATGGCCGGGAGAGGCGGGCCGATATCGGCCAAGGTGTTGACCTCCGAGGATATTCCCGGCTAGGACGGAGGAAACCGGGAGAGCCGATGAAATTTACACAAAAGGACCTGGACGGGGCGGTACGGGCGGGCGTCATCGCGCGGGAGACGCGCGACGCCCTGGTGGCCTTCCTCGAGGACGGGCGCGAGGGCGCTCCGGCCTTTACCATGGCCAACGTGCTGTACTACCTCGGCGGGCTCATCGTCATCGGGGCCATGACCATCTTCGTCACCGACGCCTGGGGGCGTCTCGGCGGGTGGGGGCATCTGCTCATAGGCGCGGGGTACGGGCTGGGCTTCCTGTTCATGGGCAACTGGCTGTGGAAGGGCAGGGGGCAGCGCGTGCCCGGCGGCATCCTGGTCACGGCGGCGGTCTGCATGACCCCGCTGGTCGTGTACGGCATGCAGGAGATGTCCGGCTGGTGGGCCTGGGACGAGCCGGGCATGTATGAGGATTTCTACCGCTGGATCAAGGGCGGCTGGTTCTTCATGGAGGTCGGCACGGTCGTGGCGGGCCTGTTGGCCCTGCGCCGGTTCCGGTTCCCGTTCGTCACCCTGCCCATCGCGTTCTGCCTGTGGTTCATGTCCATGGACCTGACGGCCGTGCTCTACGGCCCGGACTTTTCCTGGGATCAGCGCAAGATCGTCTCCCTGTGCTTCGGGCTGGCCATGCTCGTGACCGGCTATCTGGTCGACCGCCGCACCCGGCAGGACTTCGCCTTCTGGGTGTACCTGTTCGGCATGCTGGCCTTCTGGGGCGGGCTGACGAGCCTGGACAGCGACTCGGAGACGGGCAAGTTCGTCTACTGCTGCGTCAACCTGCTGCTCATGGTGGTGTCCGTGATCCTGCAACGGCGGGTGTTCATCGTCTTCGGAGCCTTGGGCGTGTCCATCTATCTCGGGCACCTCGCGGCGGACGTGTTCGACGACACCCTGTCCTTTTCCTTCGCCCTGAGCGGCCTGGGGTTGCTCGTCATCCTGGCCGGGCTCCAGTACCACAAGCATCGGGAGGCCATCGAGGAGAAGGCCCTGCGCCTGCTCCCGGCAGCCATCCGACGAACGCTCCCCCGTTATCGTTAAAGACGCCTCCGGCTCCCGTTTTCCGGCCGCCGGGGGTCCCGCTTCTGTACTTGGATTGCCTCGGGTTTCGTGCTAGAGGCTTCGCCACGAGCTTTGTTTAAGGAGATATACTCGGATGAGAGCGAAAATACATTTGGAAGGAGCGCTGAAGCAGGCGCTTGAGGGCTTCGGCTGGCCGTGGCCCGAAAAGGCGGTCATCGAGCCGCCCAAGGACAGTTCCTTCGGCGACATGTCGGCCAACGTGGCCATGATGCTGGCCAAGGAAGCGAAGAAGGCCCCGCGCGCGGTGGCCGAGGACATCAAAGGTGCGCTGGCTAACGATCCGCTCATCGAGAAGATCGAGATCGCCGGGCCGGGCTTCCTGAATTTCACCTTCGCCCCCGCCTTCTGGCGCGAGACCGTGGGCGCCATCCTGGACCAGGGCGAGGCCTACGGCTCCTCGACCCTGGGCAACGGCACCAAGGTGCAGGTGGAGTACGTGTCCGCCAACCCCACCGGGCCGCTGCACATCGGCCACGGACGCGGCGCGGCGCTGGGCGACTCCCTGACCCGCATCCTGGAAAAGGCCGGGTACGAGGTCGAGGCCGAATACTACATCAACGACGCGGGCCGCCAGATGCTCATCCTGGGCGGCTCCATCCTGTACCGCGCCCGCCAGATCGCGGGGCTCAATCCGGCCGAGCCCGAGGATTATTACAAGGGCGAGTACATCACCGACATCGCCCGCGACCTGATGGCCGAGCGGCCCGACCTGCTCGACCTGCCCGAGGCCGAGGCCACGGAGGTCTGCAAGGTCTACGGCAAGGACATCATCCTGGAGGGCATCAAGGAAGACCTGGCCGCCTTCCACGTGCGCCACGACGTGTGGTTTTCGGAGAAATCCCTGGTGGACGACGGCAAGGTGGACGAAACCTTCGCCGACCTGACCGCCTCCGGCATGGGCTACGCGGCCGACGGCGCGTTCTGGTTCAAGTCCACCACGCTTGGCGACGACAAGGACCGCGTGCTGCGCAAGAGTAACGGCGACACCACCTATTTCGCGTCCGACATCGCCTACCACGACAACAAGTTCAAGCGCGGCTTCGACCTGGTCATCGACATCTGGGGCGCGGACCATCACGGCTACGTGCCGCGCATGATGGCGGCCTGCGAGGCGCTCGGCAAGCCGGGCGGCCTGTCCGTCATCCTGGTCAACCTGGTCAACCTGCTGCGCGACGGCCAGCCCATTGCCATGTCCACCCGCGCGGGCCAGTTCGAGACCCTCAAGGACGTGGTCGACGAGGTCGGCTCCGACGCGGCCCGGTTCATGTTCCTGTCGCGCAAGTCCGATTCCAAGCTCGATTTCGACCTGGAGCTGGTCAAGCAGAAGACCATGGACAACCCGGTCTACTACGTGCAGTACGGCCACGCGCGCATCCGCTCCCTGGACCGCAAGGCCGAGGAGGCCGGTATCAAGGCGGCGACCGTCAATCCGGATTCCCTGGCCCTGCTCGACACCGAGTGGGACATGGAGATGCTCAAGCTCCTGGACCAGTACCCGGACTATGTGGAGGCCGCGGCAAAGGCCCAGACCCCGCATCTGATCTCCATGTATTTGCAGGAGCTTGCCTCAACGCTCCACAGGTACTATACCAATTGTCATGTGCTCAGCGCCGAGCCCGAAGTGGCCTCGGCACGGCTCATGCTGCTTGACTGCGTGGCCGGTGTGGTCGCGAGCGGCCTCGGCCTGCTGGGCGTGAACGCCCCGGAATCCATGTAGCGGCTCGGCGAACCCCAAAGCGGACGAGGAATATGGCGGACAATCTGGAACCGAAATACAAGGTCAAAGTGCCCAAGCTCAACGCGGCCAGGAAGAAGTACGACTTCTCCCTGTCCCTGTCGGGCATGATCAGCATCACGGGGGTGGGCGTCCTGGCGCTGACCTTCTTCTTCGTCATGGGCATCCTCATCGGGCGCGGCTACCGGCCCGAGGCCGACGTGCCGCCCCTCAAGGAGCTCATGCCCGACGCCGAGCACGGCCAGCTGGCCGCGGAGAATACGCCTCCCAAAGTCCTGACCCTGGAGGAGCTGGACTACCAGGACCGCCTCAAGGCCTCGCCCCAGCAGATGCTCGACGGCCCCGATGAGGCCAAGGCGAAGCCCGAGCCCAAGCCCGTGGCAGCGCCCGAAACTAAGCCCGAGCCCAAGCCGGAAGCCAAGTCCGCTCCGGCCGCCGCGCCTCAGCCTGAAACGGCCACGCCCGCCCCGGCGCAGCCCGGCGAGGCGGTTTTCGACTACGTCTACCAGGTGGCCTCGTTCCGCAAGGCGGACATGGCCACCGGGCTGCGCGACAAGCTGGCCGCAGCGGGGTTGAAGGCCCGGGTCGAGTCCGGCGAGGCCAAGGGGTCCACCTGGCACCGCGTCCAGGTGCTGCACCACGGCACGCCCGCCTCCACGTCGGAGATGAAGGCGACGCTGGCCAAGTTCGGCATAGCCAAGCCGCTGCTCAAGAAGAAGTCCGCCTCAAAATAAGGGGCGGGACGAGATATTCCAAAGGGCTGCGCGGTGATCCGGGCGGCCCTTTTTTTCGGACTTCAACAGGGAAGGAAAAAGCATGCCGACGAATACATCGACAAACGACAGGCCGGGCATCGTCCTGTTCGTGCACGGCGCCTTGGCCGACGAGCGGGTCTGGCAGGAGCACATCGGCCTGTTTCGGGGCGAACAGGAGGCTTCGGCCGTCACCCTGCGCCACTTCGGCGTACACGGCGACCGGGACCAGGGAGAGTTCGGCCTGAACACCCACGCCGACGACCTGGCGGGCGAGTTGGCCCGGCTGGCCGTTCACGGGCCGGTGCACGTGGTGGCCTGGTCCTACGGCGCGGACGTGGCCCTCAACGCCGTGGTCCGCCATCCCGGCAGGGCCGCCAGCCTGCTGGTCTACGAGCCGGGGTATCCCGGCTGCCTGAGCGAGGAGGAGATGCACGTCTTCGGCCGGGATGCCGGGGCCATGTTCGGCCCGATTTTCGCGCTGGTCGGCGATGGGCTGATCCCCCAGGCCGTGGAGGCCCTGGTGGACAAGTCCGCAGGCCGGATGGGATATTTCGCGGCCCAGCCCGAAGCCGTGCGCAACCAGCAGCTGGAAAACGGCCACACCCTGCGCCGTCAGCTGCATCAGCAGGAGACCCCGGACCTGGGCGTCGCCCGGCTCGCCGAAATCGACATCCCGCTGACCGTGGCCTGGGGCGAGGACTCCCGGCCGCTCTTTCGGGCCGTGAGCGTGGGCGTGGCCCGCGCCGTGCCCGGGGCCCGCGTCCATCCGGTGGACCGGGCCAACCACATGCTGCCCGTCGAGTCCCCGCGCCGGTTCGTGGATATCGTCCGTCAACACCTCGGGGCCTGACAGCCGCCCCGCAAAAGGAGCCCATCATGCTTGATCCCAATACCCGCCACCCCATGGTCCTGCCGGACGGCACGGTCGTGAAGACCGTGGTCAACCTGAACCAGGTCATCGACCATCCGCGCATGGAGATCGGCGACTTCAGCTATTATTCCAACTTCAACCCGGTGGAGGACTACGCGGCGGCCATCGCGCCGTACCTCTTCCCGCTCAGCCCGGAACGGCTGGTCATCGGCCGGTTCGTCCAGATCGCCCACGGCGCGGTCTTCGTCACCAGTTCGGCCAACCACGCGACCCACGGGTTCTCGACCTATCCCTTCTGGAACTTCACCATGACCCCGGAGACCGGGTTCGACGAGGTCAAGGCGTTGTTCAACATGCCGGGTCGCAAGGGCGACACGGTCATCGGCAACGACGTCTGGATCGGCATGGAGGCCGTGGTCATGCCGGGCGTGACCATCGGCGACGGCGCGATCATCGGCGCGCGGGCCGTGGTTTCGCGCGACGTGGCCCCCTACACCGTGGTCGCGGGCAACCCCGCCCGCGAGGTGCGCAGGCGGTTCGACCCGGAGATCGTGGACCGGCTGCTGACCATCCGCTGGTGGGATTGGCCGCTTGAGAAGATCATGGCCAAACGCGACGCCATTTCCGGCGCGGACCTGGACGCCCTGGAGGGCTGAGGGGGGCAAAATCAGGTGTTGAAGGCCGCTTCGCGGCGATTGTCGGGTGACTTCGCCTCCGGCGGGTAAAGGTTCGCACCCTTGCATCCCATGCTGCGCCTTCGGCGCATTGCGTGGTGCAAAAAAAGGCCGCCTGGATTATCCAGGCGGCCTTCGTCATTCCATGGTATGGATACGGCGCTCTACGCGGACGGGGCGGCGGCCTGCTCCTTGTGGAACATGCGCTTGGCCAGGTAGATGAACGGAGTATCCAGGGCGGCCACCACGAACTTGATGATGTAGGTGGACAGCAGGATCTCCATGAAGACGTTCATCGGGAACACGCCCCAGAAGGCGATGAAGCAGAAGATCACCGAGTCGAGCAGCTGGCTGACCATGGTCGAGGCGTTGTTGCGCAGCCACAGGTGCTTCTCGCCCGTGCGCGCGCGGATGGCGTGGAAGGCCCAGACGTCGTGCAGCTGGGAGACCAGGTAGGCGGCCATGGAGGCCAGGGCCACGCGCGGCATGAACCCGAACAGGACCTCCAGGTGCGGCTGGGCGAAGTCGTCGGCCGCGGGCTGGAAGAGCAGGGCGATCTGCATGTACGCGACCATCATGAGCAGGGTCACGAACCCCAGCAGCACGCCCTTGCGCGCCTCTTTCTTGCCGTAGAACTCGCTCAAGAGGTCGGTGGCCAGGAACACGCTGGCGTACAGCACGTTGCCCAGCGTGGTGGTCAGCCCGAACAGCTGCACGGTCTTGAGCACCTGGATGTTGCACAGGAGCAGGTTGAAGACCATCAGGCCGAACAGTCCGACCTTGCCGAACAGCCGGTACACCACCAGGACCATGCACAGGTCCACCAAGGCGAATAGGATCCATAATGTCTCGTTCATGGCCCCGGGTGTGCCTCCATTTTTGAGTGAGGTCAAGTTTTTGGTGGGGGGCGGCTTGCGATAGCGGGCCCTCTGCACTGCCTTTGCAAGCTTCCTCTTCGGGAAACGGGCAAAGAAAAAGGGCGCGACTTGCAACGCAAGTCGCGCCCTATCTTTTCTTTCGGAGCGGCTCAGGTGGCGCAGCCACTCGACAGCGGCTTTACTCCCCCGCGTCTGGAATAGGCTTGGGAGAGTGGGGCAGCTGTGCATTTTCTTCCGGCCGGGGCAACCGCAGCGTGCCTCAGCTCTTAGGCCGAGCTTGCTCGGTCTTAGAGATGACGACAGCAGCGATAGCCGTCTACGTGAGGATTGCCACGGCCGGAAAAAATGTGCAGATGGCCCGCTATCGCAAGCCGCCTTAGCCCCTGGTCACCAATCCATAGTTCTTCTTGCCCTTGCGGATGACGAGGAGCTCGCCGCCGATGAAGTGGGTGTCGAGGATGTCGTCGCCCTCCACGCGCTCGCCGTTGATGTACACGCCGCCGCCCTGGATGTCCTTGCGCGCCTGGCCCTTGGACTTGACCAGGCCGAGGTCCACGAGCATCTGGGGCAGGTCGGGTACGTCGCCGGGGGCGTAGCGCATGGCCGGGGCGGATTCCAGGGCCGAGCGCAGGGTGCCGGGGTCGATGGCCTTGAGGTCGCCCTTGCCGAACAGGGCCTCGGTGGCGGCCAGGACGCGCTCCAGCTCGTGCTTGCCGTGGATCATGGTGGTGACCTCTTCGGCCAGCCGCTTCTGGGCCGTGCGCAGGTGCGGGGATTCCTCGGTCTGCTTCTCCAGCTCGGCGATCTGCTCGGGAGTGAGGAAGGTGAAGAGCTTGAGGAACTTGATCACGTCCGCGTCGTCGGTGTTGATGAAGAACTGGTAGAAGGCGTAGGGCGAGGTCAGGTCCGCGTTGAGGTACACGGCGTTGCCCTCGGACTTGCCGAACTTCTTGCCGGAGGCCGTGGTGATCAGCGGGAAGGTCAGGGCGAAGGCTTCGGCAGACTCGCCGTCCACGGCGTAGCGGCGGCGGATGAACTCGCAGCCCGCGGTGATGTTGCCCCACTGGTCGCCGCCGCCGATCTGCAGGCGACAGTCGTAGTTCTTGTACAGATGGTAGAAGTCGTAGGACTGCAGGATCATGTAGGAGAACTCGGTGTAGGAGATGCCGGTCTCCTCGCGGCCGATGCGGCCCTTGACCGACTCCTTCTGGAGCATCCAGTTGACCGTGAAGTGCTTGCCCACGTCGCGCAGCAGCTCGATGCAGGTCATGTCCTTGGTCCAGTCGTAGTTGTTGACGATGTTCGGGCGCTCGCCGGTGTTGCGTTCCACGAAGCGGCGGACCTGGTGCTTGATCAGCTCCAGGCGCTCGTCGAGCTTCTCGGCGTCGGACAGTTCGCGCTCCTTGTCCTTGCCCGAGGGATCGCCGATGCGGCCGGTGGCCCCGCCCATGAGGTACAGGGGGTGGTGGCCCGCCTTCTTCATGCGCACCAGGCAGAGCAGGGGGACGAGGTTCCCCACGTGCAGGGATTCGGCGGTGGGATCGAAGCCGCAATACATGGTGGCCCCGGGCTCGGACAGATACGCGCGCACCTTGTCTTCGTCAGAAACCTGATTGATCAGCCCCCGCCATTTCAACTCGTCGTAGATGTTCACTTTCTTCCTCATTTATGTGGGTTGGACAGTGGATCGGGCCTAGTCGTTCCGCTGGAACGTGGCCATGGATACCGCCTTGCCGGTGCTCTCATCTATGTCAAAAATCGCGCCTTGTAAAACCCCTGGGCCGGTGGCCGCTTCGAGTTGCCGGGGCAGCCCGGTCAGGTAGCGGTCCAGGATGATTTCCGGCTTCATGCCGAGACAGGAATCGGCGGCCCCGCACATGCCCAGGTCGGTCAAATAGCCGGTCCCGCCGGAGAGCACCTTGGCGTCGTTGGTCTGGACGTGGGTGTGGGTGCCGACCACGGCCGAGACCTTGCCCTCCAGGAAGTAGCCCATGGCGATCTTCTCGCCCGTGGCCTCGGCGTGGAAGTCCACGATCTGCACTCGGATGTCGGCGGGCAGGGCGTCGAGCACGGTCTCCACGGCGGCGAACGGGCAGTCGATGGGCGGCATGAAGGTCCGGCCGATGAGGTTGATGACCGCCACCGGCGGGAAGCCGTCCTTGCGGAAGACGCGCACGCCCGAGCCGGGCAGGTGCTCCGGGTAGTTGTGTGGGCGCAGGATGCGCCCATCCCCGTCCAGCATGGCGTAGAGGTCCTTGTACTTCCAGATGTGGTTGCCGCCGGTGATGCCGTCCAGGCCCGCCTTGAGCAGCTCGTGGGCGTGCTTCTGCTTCAGGCCGTAGCCCCCGCTCGCGTTCTCGCCGTTGGCGAAGATGAAGTCGAGGGACTCCTCCTCCCGGATGCGGGCGAGGTTCCGGATGACGGCCTTGCGGCCGGGCAGGCCTACGATGTCGCCGAGAAAGAGAATGCGCATGACGCTCCTTGGGGTGGTGCGAAGGGTTTGCCGGACGGGACCGGCGGGATGACGGGCGGGGCGGTCAGAGCCGCTGGAAGACCGTGGGGGCCACCTGCCGGATGGGCAGGGTCATGCCGGACAGGCTTTCCGAGTGGCCGATGAAGAGGTAGCCGCCGGGCTGGAGGTTGTTGCAGAACTTGTTGAAGAGCACTTCCTGGGTGGGCCGGTCGAAGTAGATGACCACGTTGCGGCAGAAGATGATGTTCTGGGTGTTCTGCAGGCGGAAGTCCTCCATGAAGTTCAGCTGCTGGAACGAGACCTTGTTGCGCAGGATGGCGTCCATCTTGACCAGCTGCTTGTCCTTGGACTTGAGCATGTACTTCTTCTTGTACTGCATGGGCACGTCCTCGACCTTGTCCATGGAGTAGACGGCCCGCTTGGCCTCGGCCAGGATCTTCTGCGAGATGTCCGTGGCCAGGATGGAGAAGTCGAACCCCTGCCGCCCGACGCCCCATTCGTGGAGCACCATGCCCAGGGTGTAGGGTTCCTCGCCGCTGGAACAGCCCGCCGACCAGATGCGCAGGGCCGAGGACCGGCCCACGCCCCGGCTCCACAGCTCGGGCAGAACGATGTTGTTCATGATGTCCCAGTGCTTGGGCTCCCTGAAGAAATGGGTGGTGTTGGTGGTGACCACGTCGATCAGGTGCGAGCGCTCCCGCTCGCGCCCCGCGTCCGAGAAGACGTAGTCGCAGTATTCCTTGTAGCCGGACATGCCCAGGGCGCGCAAGCGCTTCTGGAACCGGGACTGGAGCAGGACCTTCTTGCTGGGCGGCATCTTGATGCCGAGTTCGGTCTGGATCAGGTCGCTGAACCGCTTGAATTCGGCGTCGCCCATCTCGGAGCGTACCAGGTTCATGGACTTGTCCATGGCCTGCTTGAGCTGATCGGTGGATGGGTCTGTGCTGCGGCTCATATCTGTCAGGGCTCCCTTTGCTGCCGGGTTCAGTGATGCAACCATATAGGATGATCATTCTCGTGAGCCATGATTTTTTTCGGATACGCGGCGGGGAGGAAAAGGCGCACCCGGAGGCTCCTCCGGGTGCGCTGGGGAATGTGTTTATTTGGCGTAGCCCACGGCTCGTTTTTCACGGATGACCGTGACCCGGATCTGGCCGGGGTAGGTCATGTTGTTCTCGATCTTCTCGGCGATGTCCTTGCAGAGCACGTAGGTGTTCTCGTCGCCGACCTTCTCGGAATCGACCATGACGCGGATCTCGCGGCCCGCCTGGATGGCGTAGGCCTTCTGCACGCCGTCGAAGCCGGTGGCCAGCCCTTCCAGCTCCTCGAGGCGCTTGACGTAGTTCTCGAGCAGCTCCTTGCGCGCGCCGGGCCGGGCGCCGGACAGGGAGTCGGCGGCCTGGACCAGGTTGGCCAGGATGGTCATGGGCGGGGTGTCCTCGTGGTGGGCGGCGATGGAGTGGATGATCTCCTTGGATTCGCCGTGCTTCTTGGCCAGGTCCGCGCCGATGATGGCGTGGGGGCCTTCGATCTCGTGGTCCACGGCCTTGCCGATGTCGTGCAGCAGTCCCGCGCGCTTGGCCTCCTTCTCGTTCAGGCCGAGCTCGGCGGCCATGACGCCGCACAGGAAGGCGACCTCCATGGAGTGCTGGAGCACGTTCTGCGAGAAGCTGGTGCGGTAGTGCAGGCGGCCGAGCAGGTTGATCAGCTCGGGGTGGATGCCGTGCACGCCCACGTCGAAGGTGGCCTGCTCGCCGATCTCCTTGAGCTTGGTGTCCATCTCGCCCTCGACCTTGCGGACGATCTCCTCGATGCGGGCGGGGTGGATGCGGCCGTCGTGGATGAGGCGTTCGAGCGCCTGCTTGGCCACTTCGCGCTTGAGCGGGCTGAAGGCGGACAGGACCACGGTCTCGGGCGTGTCGTCGATGATCAGGTCCACGCCGGTGGCGGCCTCGAGCGCGCGGATGTTGCGCCCCTCGCGGCCGATGATGCGGCCCTTCATGTCCTCGGAAGGCAGGGTCACGGCGGTCACGGTCTGCTCGCCCGCGTAGTCGCCCGCATACCGCTGCAGGGCCAGGGAGAGGATCTCCTTGGCCTTCTTGGAGGCGTTTTCCTTGGCCTCCATCTCGATATTGCGGATCATCTTGGCGGCTTCGTGCCGGGTGCGGGACTCGATCTCCTTGAGCAGGCTTTCCCTGGCCTCCTCGACGGTCAGGCCGGAAATCTCCTGGAGCTTGCGCTCGTGCTCGTCGGATTTCTGGGTCAGGTCCTCCTCCAGTTCGCTCAGGTGCTTCTCCTGCTTGATGAGCTGCTTCTCCAGCTCCACGACCTGGGCTTCCTTGTCCGCGACCTTCTCCCGCTTGGCGTCGAGGCGCTCCTCCTTGGAGTGGAGGCGCTTCTCCTCGCTCTTGAGCTGGCTCTCGCGGTCCTTGAACTCCCGCTCCAGCTCCTTCTTCTGGTTGAAAATCTCATCCTGCGCCTGGAGACGGGACTCTTTCTTCAGGGCCTCGCTCTCCTTGCGGGCCTCCTCCACGATGCGTTCAGCAAGCCCTTTGGAGTCGGAGACCTTTTTGTCGGTGATGTATTTGAAGAGAATGATCCCGGCTCCGAGGCCGATGATCAATCCACCGCCGACCATGGCGATTTCGGATAACATGAGGTTGCTCCTTTTTATGTTAACAGGCTATTGAACAGGCGGCCTGTTTCCGCCGTGCCGCGTTGAAGAGCACGCAACAAAGACGCACTCTGCTCTGAAGAGAAGAGAGGAGGGTGGTTTCGGATATGGCTGTAGGGTTTATATCGCCGCCTGAAAACGCCGGTCTTGGCCGGTCAGGCGGAGGTTTAAATCCCCGGGAAGCCGTGTTGCCTGTATGTTTTGAACCTGGTATGTCCAGGTGGGCATGACTCGCGGGCCTTCAGGCTTCCCGGTCGGACCGGGCCTGCTCACCAGCACGCTGGAGTCGTCGCCCTTTATCAGAGCATTGGCTCAATAACACTCCGGGCAATCACGCACGCCCCAGGGTAATTCCTTGCCGACCTCGGCCCCGCCCAGTTATCGGCCCGGGTCCGTAGAGGTCTTTTCCAAAATCTCTCCGATCTTCCCTTCCAGTCGCTTCAGCTTATCCTGGGCGACCAGATAATCGTCCGCCAGGCTCAGGAGCAGGTAGGTGAGCAGCTTCTCCTTGCTGATGTCACCGGCCCCGGCAACAAGCTCCTTGTGCTTGTTCTCGATAAACGCCTGCGCGGCCTCGATGCGGACATTGTCCGCATCCGTCTTGAAGGATATCTCGAGTCCCATCAGGGTCAGCGTGTATCGAGGCATCGTAACTCACTATCATTCCAGCTCGTTTTCTATCTTCCCAAGCAGGGTGTCGATACGCGATTCGATGTCGGTACGCAGACGCCTCTCGGCCTCGGCCTCCTCCTTCAAGCGCTGATTTTCTTCTTTCAGTTCCGCAATTTTATTCAATAATCCATTGAAACGCTCTTCAAGCTTGGCAACTAATTCCATATCTTTTTTCTATGCTTTTTTCGGGTCCAAGGCAAGATTTCTTTCCACAGTTATTCAAAGGGTTTTCCACCGTCACGCTAGTTTCTTTTCAGGCTCCGGTTCAGGTTGACCTGCTTGCCCCTGGCGATGCCGGTCTGGTTGTCCGGCACGTCCTTGGTGATGGTGGACCCCGCTCCGATCAGGGCGTTGTCGCCCACGCTCACCGGAGCGACCAGGGCGGTGTTCGAGCCGATGAACGCGCCCGCGCCGATCCTGGTCAAAAACTTGTTTTTCCCGTCGTAGTTGCAGGTGATGGTCCCGGCCCCGATGTTGGCCCCGGCCCCCACCTCGGCGTCGCCCAGGTAGGTCAGGTGGCCGGCCTTGGCGCCTTCGCCCAGCACCGCCTTCTTCATCTCCACGAAATTGCCGACGCGCGCGTTCTTCTCGAGCCTGGCGCCGGGCCGCAGCCGTGAATAGGGGCCCACGGTCACGCCTTCGCCCACCTCGGCCCCCTCGATGTGGTTGAACTCGCGGACAACGCACCCTGGCGCGAAAGTCGCGTCGGTGATGTGGTTGTACGAGCCGAGCCTGGCCCCGGCGGCCACCCTGGACGCGCCGTAGAGCTCGCAGTGGCCGAAGATTTCGGCGCCGGGCTCGACCACGACCCTGGGGCCGATGATCACGGTGCCGGGGTTGTGGATGAGCACGCCGGAATCGATGAGCTCGTCGACGATGCGCGCCCGCAGGGTACTTTCCGCCGCGATCAGTTCGCGAGGGGAGTTGATGCCCATGAGGGAGATGTCGTTGCCCGCCTGGACGCCGTCCACGGACAATCCCTCCTCCACGGCCAGTTCGACCAGGTCGGTGATGTAGTACTCGCCGGACTTGTTGGCGTTCTCCAGTTTTTCCAGGAGCGGACCGAGGGCCGCGACCTTGAGCAGGTAGATGCCCGCGTTGACCTCGCCGGTGACCGGGCCGTGCAGGGAAAAATCGTAGTCCTTGGCCTCGACGATGGCCTTGATCCTGCGCTCCCTGTCGCGGACCACCCGGCCGAAGGCACCGGTGTCGCGCGGGGTGATGGTCATGAAGGCCAGGTCGCAGCACCCCTGGGCGGCCATCAGCCGGTCCAGGGCCTCCACCGTGACCAGCGGGGTGTCGCCGTTGATGACCAGGCAGTGGGTGGCCCCGGATTTTTCCACGGCCTCCCAGGCCACCTGCAGGGCGTGCCCGGTGCCGAGCTGCTCGGCCTGCATGACGAAGCGGTCGGCCATGGCCGGGAAGGCCTTGGCCACGTTGTCGGCGTCGTGGCCCACCACGGTCAGGACGTTGTCCCGCACGATGGGCGCGAGGGCCTCGTATACATAGAAGAGCATGGGCTCGTTCAGCAGGGTCTGCAACACCTTGGCTTTGGGCGAACGCATCCGCGTCCCCTTTCCTGCGGCCAGCACCAGGGCGGTCGTCTTGGTCTCGGGCATTCTGTTCTCCGTATTGGGTTCCTTGTACCGTTATGCCGGGCATAAATTACCCGCTCGCAAGGAAAAGGACAAGACCCCTTTGCAAAATGGCGTCAAGTTGTCGTGTGATGCCCGCCCGTTTCCGGGGCCGATTTTCCGGGGCCGCGTCCCCCCGTCCCTTCGCCCCGGATCGGGCGGCTCACAATCGAAACACCGTTAATAATATGAACGCATTTTCAGATGAGAAAGCCGTGTTCGCAAATGCCGCGAACCGGATTTCCTTTCCATTCCGGCTTGTTGGCGAAGGAGCGTCCGGCCGCTGCGCCCGGCATGGGACTTGCTCATATGGCCGTGATTTCCAATGGAGCGGTACCCGGCCCGGATCGAATCCGGACGGGACACCCCGTCGGAGCACGTCAGCGCCCCACTCGTTGCGGGAGGGGGATTTGACCGGCGGCAAGGCCCTCCGGGGAAACGGCGACAGCGCCGTGGTTCCGGGGCGGCCCGCCACGTCTTCGGACGTGGGCCTCACGCCGGGCGGACGCGCCGAGCCGGGGCCAACATGACTGAACAGGAGGCGGTTATGGATCACGATATTCTTGTGGGCGCCCTGACCAAGCTGGTCGGCCCGGACAATATTCTCACCGGCAAGGAAGACCTCATCGGCTACACCTACAACGCGGGAGGGGCGGCCCCGTCGGCCGTGCTGCCCGCCGCGGCGGTCATCCCGGAAACCACGGAGCAGGTCTCCGGCGTGGTCCGGTTCGCCAACGAAAACCGATTGCCGGTTTTGGTTCGCGGGCAGGGGTCGGGCCTGAGCGTCAACGTCATCCCCGAGCAGGACGATTCCATCGTCATCTGTATGCAGGCCATGAACGAGATCGTGGTCGACCCCGGGAGCATGACCTGCACGGCCGAGGCCGGGGCCATCACCTCGGACATCAAGGCCGAGGCAGCCAAGCACGGGCTGTTCTACCCGCCCGACCCGGCCAGCTTCACCTTCACCTCCATCGGCGGCAACGTGTCCACCGACGCCGGGGGGCTGCAATGCGTCAAGTACGGCACGACCAAGAGCTACGTGTCCGGCCTGGAGGTGGTCCTGCCCAGCGGCGAGATCATCCACACCGGCGGCAAGTGCATCAAGGACGTGACCGGGTACAATCTGACCCAGCTGTTCACCGGGGCCGAGGGCACCCTGGGCGTGGTCACCAAGGCCGTGCTCAAGCTCATCCCCCAGCCCGAGGCCAAGACCGCGCTGCTGGTGGCATTCGACGACCTGGAGAACGCGGCCACGGCGGTGGTGCGCATCATGCATGGCGGGGTGGTCCCGTCGGTCATGGAGTTCATGGAAAAGACCTTCATCGAGGCCGTGGAGGCGCACACCCAGGCCGGGCTGCCCAAGGACGCGGCAGCCATGCTGCTCATCGAGCTGGACGGCGAGGCCGTGACCATCCCGGCCAAGATCGGCAAGGTCCGGTCCATCTGTTCCGAGCTGGGCATGATCCAGTTCCGGGCCGCCGCCAACGAGGAGGAGGCCGAGGCCATCTGGCTGGCCCGCCGCGCCGCGCTCCCGGCCCTGGCCCGGGTGGCCAAGGGACGGTTGGGCGGCGATCCGGCGGCCCCCATCGACCGGCTGGCCGACGTGGTCAGGACCCTGCACGGCCTGGGCGAGAAGTACGGCCTCAAGGTCGGCTGCCAGGGGCACGCCGGGGACGGCAACGTGCACCCGCACTTCTTCTTCGACAACGACGAGCAGAAGGCCCTGGCCGCCCAGGCCCGGACCGAGTTCCACGAATACATCATCTCCATCGGCGGGACCGTGTCCGCCGAGCATGGCGTGGGCCGGGAAAAGGCCCCGTACCTGGTCAAACAGCTGGGCCGGGCCCAGGTAGACGCCATGTGGGCCGTCAAGAAGGCCCTGGACCCCAACCTGATCATGAACCCCGGCTGCATCTTCGGGGAGTCGGACCATGACTAGCCTGCCCGAAGAACTCAAGGCCCGCGCGGCCAAATGCACCCGCTGCGGTTCCTGCCTGGTCGTCTGTCCCGTGGCCACGCGACTGCACAGCGAGGCCACCAGCGCGCGCGGCAAGCTGCAGTTCATCCGCGCCCTGGGCGAGTCCCGCCTGGACGCGGGCAGGGAGCTGTCCCGCCTGGTCAATCTCTGCCTGCTCTGCGACGCCTGCTCCGAGCGGTGTCCCTCGGGCGTGAAGACCACGGACCTGTTCATCCTGCTCCGGCACGAGCTCGGGACCGAGGTCCCCCTGCCCCGGCTCAAGCGGCTGGCCTTCACCGGGCGGACCTACCGTCGCCTCTTCGACCTGGCCATGCGCGCGGGCGGCCTGTTCCAGATGGCCCTGTTCCGCGACGCCGGGCACGGCCTCGGCGTGGAGGCCCGCCTGCCCATCCCGGCCGCCGGGCTCGACGTCCGCCGGGTGGTCCCCAGGCTCGGCGTCCGGCCCCTGCGCAGCCTGGTCTCGCGCAAGGACGACCTCAAGCACCCCCGGGCGCACGTGGCCTTCTTCCCGGGCTGCATGCTCAGCTACATCTATCCCGAGGCCGGGGCCGCCGTGGTCCGGACCCTGCGCGCCAACAACGTGAGGGTGTCCATGCCCGACGACATGGGCTGCTGTGGCACGCCCATGCTGGTCAACGGCGACTTCGAGACCGCCACGCTTCTGGCCGAGCGGACCATCGCGGCCCTGGGCTCGCGGGAGTACGACGCGATCATCACCGCCTGTCCCACCTGCGGCTCGGCCCTGAAGGAGCGCTACGAACTCCTGCCCCTGTCCGACGAGGCCCGCGCGACCTGGGAAGGGTTCCGGGGCAAGGTCGTCGACTTCTCCCGGTTCCTGGCCCAAACCGGCCTGCACCGGAACATGCTCGCCCGCGAGCGGACCGTGACCTACCACGACTCCTGCCACATGGTCCGGAGCATGAAGGCCAAGGCCGAGCCCCGCGGGCTGCTGGCCGAACTGCCCGGCACCGAACTGGTCGAGATGCGCGACGCCGGGGCATGCTGCGGCTGCGGCGGCACCTTCAGCGCGGAAAACTACGACCTCTCCCGGCGGATCAACGACGACAAGATCCGCAACATCATCGCCTCCGGGGCCTCCACCGTGGCCATGGGCTGCCCGGCCTGCATGATGCACATAGCCGACGGCCTGGCCCGCCACGGGTCGGACGTCCGCGTCGTGCACACCGCCCAGCTTCTGGCCGAGGCCTACGGACCGCCCCGGCCATGACCCCGAAGCCATTCCTCCCTCACGATCATGACGGAGGGCACCCCCTCAAGCCGGAACGACCCTCGTTCCGGCTTTTTTTTCGGAGGCGGGGAGACCGGGCGTGGCGGCCGCTTTTCCAAAGGGAAAACCCGGAGCGCGGAAAGACGGACACGGCCCTTCCCTCGCGTCCGCGACCGGCCCTTAGGGGCGATGCCAATTCCAGAGGCAGTGGGTCGGAATGGCCGCCCGGGCCCTTTGCGCACACACTGGCCCACCCCTCGCTCCAGACAACCGTACGAAAGGGCGGCAGTTAAGAAAATGAACAGTGCTAAGTATCTTTACGGCCTGTTCGGACGGTATGGAGATCGGCGGAAATCCGCTTAAAAAATCTACAGTATTACAGTGTGTTAGCAGACGCTTTGCCGGCCTGTTTTGTGGCACGGTGGTTGCTATTTGGGGAATGCTTCACGAGGACGCCCGGTCTGCCCTGAACCCGAGTCGGACGCCCGTACGGAAGTATTAAGGGTAATGGTCTGCTTGCCGCCGTCGGCCCGATCGGCAAACGGCGGCTCCAATTCGGGTTCAATGGACCGCTCTCTTGCATTGTAGGAGGTGCAGCATGGAGTGTAAACAGAGTTCCGGCGACGGCTGGATTGCTTATCTCAGGTATGGCGTCGCCGTTCTTTCCATCTTCGCCGGGGTGGCCATCGCCCTGATGACCCCGCCTGATGGCCTGACCCCCGAGGCCATGCGCGCCATCGGCGTGCTCGTCTTCGCCGTGGGTTGGTGGATATGCCAGATCGTGCCGGAGTACGTCACCGGCATCCTGATGTGTACCTTGTGGGCGGCGACCCATAGCGTCAAGTTCGACGTGGCCTTCTCGACCTTCGCGGGCACGGGCTGGTGGATGATGGTCGGCGCCTTCGCGCTGGGTGCGGTGGCCGGACGGACCGGCCTGTTGCGGCGCATCTCGCTGTACGTCCTGACCCTGTTCCCGGCCACGTTCCGCGGCCAGGTCCTGGGGCTCATGGGCGCGGGCACGATCATCAGCCCGCTGGTGCCGAGCATGAACGCCAAGTCCGCCCTGTCCGCCCCCCTGGCCCTGGCCATCAGCGATTCCCTGGGCGCGGAGCGCAAGAGCCCCGCCGCCTCGGGCCTGCTCGCGGCCTGCTACACCGGGTTCGTGCTCATGGGCCACATCTTCCTGTCCGGCTCGTTCAGCCATTACATGCTGATATCCATCCTGCCCGAACAGTACAAGAACGTGTCCTGGTTCGACTGGCTCCTGTGGGCCCTGCCCTGGGGCGTGGTCGCCTTCACCGGCCTGGCCCTGTACATCTTCTGGGCCTACGCGCCCAAGGAGAAGCTGGCCCTGCCCAAGGGGTACGGCCGCAAGGAGCTCGACAAGATCGGGCCCATGTCCCGCGACGAGAAGATCGTCCTGGCCGTCATCCTGGCCGCGCTGGTCGGCTGGATGACCAGCTTCATGCACCACATCTCGGGCGCGGTCATCGCGGTCATGGCCATGTGCATCCTGCTCGGCGTGAAGACCATGACCAAGGAGGACTTCAAGACCCGCATCGAATGGCCGGCCATCTTCCTCATCGGCTGCGTCTTCAACATGGCCAAGGTCGTCAAGGCCCTGCACATCGACGTCTGGCTGACCGGAGTGCTCAAGCCGATCATGGGCTTCGTCATGAGCTCGACCCCGGTCATGATCGTCTCCATCGTGGTGGTCATCGTTCTGATCCGCTTCCTGATCACCAACATGACGTCCGGCTCGATCATCGTGGCCATCGTCATGATGCCCTCGGTCCTGGCCGCGGGCATCAACCCGTGGATCGTCATCTTCATCGCCTTCACGGCCGCCAACGTCTTCTTCTTCAAGTACATGAACACGATCTACCTGTGCGCCCAGTTCACCACGCACGGCGAAATGTCGGACCACTGGCCCATGGCCAAGTTCTGCATGGCCTTCACGGTGATCAGCACCATCGGGTTCCTGGTCAGTGTTCCGTTCTGGAAGATGTTCGGCTTAATGTAATATATTGAGGAGTTTATAGAATGAGTACAGCCAAATTGATCCAAGGCAACGCCGCCATCGCCCAGGGCGCCTTCTATGCCGGGGCGCGGTTCTATGCCGGCTATCCCATCACGCCTTCCTCGGAGATCGCGCAGATCGCGGCCAGCGAGCTGCCCAAGCTCGGCGGGGTCTTCATGCAGATGGAGGACGAGCTGGCCAGCATGGGCGCCATCATCGGCGCGTCCCTGTCCGGCGCCAAGGCCTTCACCGCCACCAGCGGTCCCGGCTTCTCGCTGATGCAGGAGAATCTGGGCATGGGCACCATGGGCGAAGTGCCGCTGGTCGTGGTCAACGTCCAGCGCTCCGGCCCGAGCACCGGCCTGGCCACCCGCCCGGCCCAGTCCGACATGATGCAGCTGCGCTGGGGCCGCCACGGCGACCAGAGCGTGGTGGCCCTGATCCCGGCCACCGTGGCCGAGTGTTTCGAGCTGACGGTCAAGGCCTTCAACATCGCCGAGAAGTACCGCACCCAGGTGGTCGTGGCCCCGGACGAGGTGGTCGGCCACATGCGCGAGAGCTTCCGCGTGCCCGAACCGGGCGAGCTGGAAGTCGTCGACCGCGTCAAGCCCACCGGCGATCCCGAAAGCTACAAGCCCTTCGACTTCACCCCCGGCGCCGTGGCTCCGCTGGCCTCCTACGGCAGCGACTACATCTTCCACGTCACCAGCTCCATGCACGGCGAGGACGGCTACAGCTGCAACGCCCCGGACAACGCCGCCCGGCGCGTGGCCCAGCTGCACACCAAGCTCGAGGACAACCTCGACGACGTGATCATGGTCAAGGAGTTCGACGTGGAGGACTGCGACGTCCTCATCGTGGCCTACGGCGTGGTCACCCGCGCCGCGCGCTCGGCGGCGGCCAAGGCCCGCGAAAACGGCGTCAAGGCCGGCGTGCTCCAGCTCCAGACGGTCTGGCCCTTCCCCGAGAAGGCCGTGGCCCGCGCCGCCGCGAACGCGAGCGTCGTGGTCGTCCCGGAGATGAACTACGAGGGCCAGATGGCCGGCGAGGTCCGCAAGGTCGTCGGCGACCCGTCCAAGGTCCGCACGGTCAATTCGTACAATGGAACGATCATGTTCCCCGACGCCATCGAAAAGGCCCTGTACTAGGAGAGAACCGATGAAATACGCCACTGGAATGGACTATATCAAGACCGACTCCCTGCCGCACATGTGGTGCGCGGGATGCGGCGACGGCATCGTGGTCAGGGCCATCGCCTGCGCCTTCGAGAACCTCGGGCTGGACCCGCGCAAGATCGTCATGGTCAGCGGCATCGGCTGCTGGGGCAAGGCGGACGACTACTTCAGCTGCAACGCCCTGCACACCACCCACGGCCGGGCCCTGGCCTACGCCACGGGCGTGAAGAGCGCCAACCCCGAGCTGACCGTGGTCGTGCTCATGGGCGACGGCGACGGCACGACCATCGGCGGCAACCACCTGCTCCATGCGGCCCGCCGCAACATGGATCTGACCGCCGTGCTGGTGAACAACTACAACTACGGCATGACCGGCGGCCAGGCCTCGGCCACCACGCCCCACGACGCCGTGACCAGCACCTCGGTGCTCGGCAACCCCGAGCGCAGCGTGGACGTCTGCGAACTGGCCAAGGTGGCGGGCGCGAACTACGTGGCCCGCGAGACCGTGGCCCAGGGCACGCGCCTGTCCAAACGCATCCAGGAGGGCATCGCCAACAAGGGCTTCTCCCTCATCGAGGTGGCCAGCCCGTGCACCACGCTCTTCGGCCCGCGCAACAAGATGCGCCAGCCCGTGGACATGCTCCGCTGGCTCAAGGAAAAGGGCGTGTCCGAGTCCCGCTTCGACAAGATCGAGGACGCCGCGTCCCAGGGCTACTTCAAGGTCGGCAAGTTCGTGGAGCGCCACGACCCCGACTTCAACACCAGCTATGAAGTCATGCGCGACCGGCTCCAGCAGAAGGAGGGCAAGTAACATGGCACGACACTCCGAAATACTCATGGCGGGCACCGGCGGACAGGGGCTCATCTTCGTGGCCTCCTTCCTGGCCGAATGCGCCATCGCCCAGGACCTGAACGTGGTCCAGACCCAGACCTACGGCATCGCCCAGCGCGGCGGGTTCATCTCCGCCGGGGCGATCATCTCGCCGGAGGAGATCTTGTTCCAGCAGGTCACCGCCCCCAACGTGATCGTGGCCCTGCACGACGTGGTCGGCAACCGCTACGACGACGCGACCGTGCCCGTGGTCTACGATTCGAGCATCATGACCGAGCGGACCTTCGACAACTGGCTGGGAATCCCGTGCACCAGCACGGCCCAGGAGATGGGCGCGCCCAAGTCGGCCAACCTGGTGGCCCTCGGTGCGGTCTACCAGATCTACCCGTTCGTGGACTTCGACAGCATCGTCAAGGCGGCCAACAAGAAGTTCGCCCCCAAGATCGCTGAAATGAACATCGAAGCCGTCAAAAAGGGCATCGCCCTGGCCGAAGCGGCTTCCCAGACGAGGTAATGACCATGGAAGAAGCCAAGAAGAAGTTCAAGATCACCATCGTGGAAGAGCGCTGCAAGGGGTGCGGCTACTGCAAGGAAACCTGCCCCAAGGACGTCTTCGAGTTCGAGGGGACGCTCAACGCGGCCGGATACGTCGTGTCCTCGCCCAAGCACCTGGACCGGTGCATCGGCTGCAACAGCTGCGTCATGGTCTGTCCGGACCTGGCCCTGTCCCTGTCCGAGGAAGCATAGCAACAGGCGGCCCGCGCCGCCTCTCCGGGGCCCCGTCCGCGGGGCCCCGGCCATATCAAGAGGAATCCATGTCATACACCACCCTGGAACAACTGGCCGACAAGGTGCGCAACAGCGGCCGGGGCGCGCGGATCGTGTCCGTGATCAACGCCACCGAGAGCCACGTGCTCGAGGCCGTGCGCGACGCCCGGAAGGACGGCCTGATCTCCCCGATCCTGTTCGGCGACAAGGACGTCATCGCCGAGCAGCTCGAACTGCTCGGCCTGTCCCCGGCGGACTTCGCCATCGTGCACGCCGCCTCGCCCGAGGAGGCCGCCGTCAAGGCTGGCCAGTCCCTGGCCTCGGGCCGGGCCGATTTCCTGATGAAGGGCAACATCCCCACCGGGAACATGCTCAAGGCCCTGTTCAGCAAGGAGGCGGACTTCCGCACCGGGAACCTCATCTCCCACCTGAGCATCATCGAGCTGCCCGACCACCCCAAGCTCTTCGGCCTGACCGACGCGGCCATCAACATCGCGCCCGACCTGGAGCAGAAGAAGGGCATCATCCGCAACGCCGTGGCGACCATGCGGGCCATGGGCTTCGTCCACCCGAAGGTGGCCGTGCTGGCCTCCACCGAGGTGCCCAACCCCAAGATGCAGGCCACCATGGACGCCGTGGAGATCAAGAAGGCCGGAGCTGCCGGGGAACTGGGCGACTGCGTGGTCGAGGGCCCCATCTCCTACGACCTGGCCATGAGCCCGGAGTCCGCGCGGATCAAGAAGTTCGACAGCCCCATCCAGGGCGACGCCGACCTGCTTGCCGCCCCGGACATCAACGCGGCCAACGTGCTCATCAAGGCCCTGCGCTATGCCGGGCATTCCCGCAGCGCGGGCATCGTCATCGGCGGGCGCGGCCCCATCGTGCTGACCTCGAGGGCCGCCGCCACGCAGGACAAGTACTGGCCCCTGGTCCTGGCCGCCTCGGCCACCCTCGGCGACAACTAACGAGCGACAGGAGCCATCCGTGCCTCAAGAAAACTACGTCATACTGACCATCAATCCGGGATCGACCTCCACCAAGATCGCGGTCTTCGACAACGACAAGCTGCGCTTCGAGCACAAGGTCGACCATCCGGCCGAGGAGCTGGCCAAGTTCACCAACAGCATGACCGAGCAGTTCCCCATGCGCCGCGAGGCCATCCTCAAGAGCCTGGCCGAGCGGAACGTGGACCTGGCCACCCTGAGCGCCGTGTCCGGCCGGGGCGGCAAGCTGCCCCCGCTGAAGCAGGGCGCCTACGCGGTCAACCGCGAGATGTTCGAGTTCCTGCGCGACCGGCCCATCGACGACCACGCCTCCAACCTCGGCGGCATGCTCGCCTACGACATCGCCCAGGCCCGGGGCATCCCGGCGTTCATCTACGACGCCGTGGTCGTGGACCAGCTCGAGGACATCGCCCGGCTGAGCGGCCTGCCCGAGATGAAGCGGCGGGCCTCCTGCCACGTGCTGAACATGCGCGCCGTGGCCCGGCGCGTGGCCGAGCGCGAGGGCAAGCGGTTCGAGCAGAGCTCGTTCGTGGTCTGCCACATGGGCGGCGGCATCAGCGCCTGCGTGCTCAAGAACGGACGGATGATCGACGTGGTCACCGACGAGGAGGGGCCGTATTCGCCCGAGCGGTCCGGCGGGCTGCCCGTGCGCCAGCTCATCGACAGCGCCTTTTCCGGCGAGTTCGACCGCCTGTCCCTGACCCGCCGCACGCGCGGCAAGGGCGGCCTGGTCGCCTACCTGGGCACGAACAACGCCATCGAGGTGGAGCGGCGCATCGACGCGGGCGACGCCGAGGCCGCCCTGATCTACGAGGGCATGGCCTACCAGACGGCCAAGACCATCGGCGGGCTGGCCACCGTGCTCCATGGCGGCCTGGACGGCGTGGTCATCACCGGCGCGGTGGCCTATTCCGAGCGGCTGACCGGCTGGATCAGGGAGCGCATCGCCTTCCTCGGGCCGGTCTTCGTCGAGCCCGGCGAGGACGAGCTCCAGGCCCTGGCCCTGGGAGCCCTCCGGGTCCTGCGCGGCCAGGAGGAGGCCCACGAATTCACCCTGTCCGACTGACCTCGGACCCAACCGACTCCCCCGGCCGGGCGGCCCCGCACCTCGCTCCGAACTCCAGACAGGATACCCGGAGAGGACCGCCAGTCCGGGAGCCCGTCCCGGCGCAGAGCACTACCCTTACCCCACCCTACGGGACGGGACACCAAGGCCGGAACGATCCCCACAGGATCGTTCCGGCCTTTCCTTTCGCCGAATTCCGTTGGCCCGGAGGCTATTGCCGGACCTGGGTCTCCTGGAGCCGCTTCCAGACGGTCACGCGGCTGACCCCGAGGCGGCGGGCCACCCGGGTCTGGTTGCCGCCCATGCGGTCCAGCATCTTGGTGAAGATCTCGTTCTCCATGTCCTTGAGGGAGGCCACGTGGATGGTCAGCATGCCCGGCGCGTCGTCCGCGGCGGCCAGGCCCGCACACCCCCGGCTCCGGCGGGTGCGCTCGGCCAGCAGCTTCATGGCCGAGTAGTCCAGGTTGCTCTCCAGGGGCTGGAGGATGAGCAGCTTCTCCATGAAGTTCTCCAGCTCGCGGACGTTGCCCGGCCAGTCGTACTCCCGCATCATGTCCAGGGTGCGGGGCGAGAGCCGTTTGGACTCCACGCCGTACATGGCCCCCTTGGAGGCCAGGAAGAAACAGACCAGGGTCTCGATGTCGTCGGGCCGCTCCCGCAGCGGGGCGATGGTCAGGTTGAGCAGGTTGAGCCGGTAGTAGAGGTCGTCCCGGAACTCGCCCCGTTCGACCATGCCGAGCAGGTCCTTGTTGGTGGCGGCCACGATGCGGGTGTTGACGTCCAGGATACGGTCGCCGCCGACCCGGAGCACGGCCTTTTCCTGCAATACGCGCAGCAGGCGGCTCTGGATCATGGGCGAGATGTCGCCGATCTCGTCCAGGAAGATGGTCCCGTTGTGGGCCAGCTCGAAGAGCCCGGCCTTGCCGCCCTTGCGCGCCCCGGTGAAGGCCCCGCTGGTGTAGCCGAACAGCTCGCTTTCGAGCAGGCTCTCGGGCAGGGCCGCGCAGTTCACGGCCACGAACGGTCCCTTGCTGCGGGGGCTGACGTTGTGGATGCCCTGGGCGAAGAGCTCCTTGCCCGTGCCGGTCTCACCCTCGATGAGCAGGGCGGCGTCCGTGGAGCCGAACTGCCGGGCCCGGAGTACGCATTCGCGCATGGCCCGGCTGCTGTAGATGATGTCCGAGAAGGACTTCTTGGCCACCAGGCCCGCGTTGCGCAGGGCGTTGCGCGACTTGCGCTCCAGGGACTGGATGTCCGAGATGGACTGGAAGGTGACCAGGGTCTCCTCGATGCGCCGGTTGATGCTCAGCTGGATGCGGTTGACCATGAAGGCGTTTCCGCCGCTGACCACGGTCTCGTTGACCAGGAAGCTCCCGTCGCCGTAAATGTCGCGGAATATCTGCGGCACCTCGGGCGAGGACAGGGACTTGCCGACCACGTCCGCCTGGGTGACGTTGAAGATCTTCTCGGCCGCGAAATTCATGATCGGAATGACCCCGTCCTTGTCCACGCTGAAGATGCCTTCGCTGGAATAGTTCAGGATGTTGGTCACCCGGCTGGTGGTCAGTCGTTCCTTGTAGTTCAGGTCGATGATGTTCTTGGCCGCCATGAGCGCGCTGCGGATGTTCTCCCGGGAGGACTCGATCATGACGTAGTCCACGCCGTGCTTCCGGACGTGGTCGCAGGTGCACCCGCCCAGGCCGATGACCGTGTGGTCCTTGAGGGAGAAGACCTTGGCGATCTGGTCCTGGAAGTCGTCCTTGTTGGAATAGGGGAACACGGTGAAGTCGAAGTCCGGGGTCAGCTGGGCCAGGCTCTCGAGCTCCTTGAGCAGGGGACAGTCGTAACTGACCAGGGCCACCTTGTGGCCGTAGCTCTTGGCCTTGTTCAGGGCCTGGACGTAGTCCACCACCGAGATGGTGATGGAGATGACCGGCTTGGACAGGGTCTCCTCCATGAGCAGGGCGGTCCCGCCCTGGGAGAGGAAGACGTCGTATTCGCTCTGGTGTTCCAGGGCGTACAGGTGGCCGTCGGTCAGCAGGCCCCCCTTGCGGATGTCCAGTTGCAGGCCGAGGCCCTTGGCGACCCTTGCGGCCTCGCGGCTCAAGGTTTCGGATGTTGAAATAAGAAGCGCCCTGTGTCTCACGGATGGGTTTCCTCCTTGCGCCCGTAACGCGCCTGTCGGCGACAGGTCGAAGGGGCGACATTACACCGCCATGGAGTCCCGGCGATGTTACAGGAAAACGTCCGCCGATTCAATGCCGACGGTATAAACGCATGATTTGGCAGCGCCCCGCGGAGGAGGGGCCGGGACCGTTTCGGGAACCGCCCGCCCTGTGCGCTTATGATGGAGATAAGCCCATTGTAGACAGTGTGTTGCGATGGTCTTAGTAGGCCAGCCTGCCCAGGGATTTCATGATCAGGGTGCAGCCCATGGCGAACATGCCGGTCAAGCCCATGCCGCAGGAGAAGCCCGCCAGCAGGACCGGGGCGTAGTGCCGCCACTTGGCGCCGTACTTCTTCAGGAAATAGAAGCGGCCGAGGAGGGCACCCACGACCTCCAGGAGCATGCCGTGGGGCGTGGACTGGCCGAGCCCCCGGACCACGCCGTAGACCAGGAGCACGGGCAGGCCGAGCACGTTGAGGACCGAATAGAGGATCAGCCCCAGCCCCAGGCCGGACAGGACCACCGGGCCGGACAGCGCCTCGAAGAAGAGCGAGTTGCCGTCCAGCGTGGAGGTCTGGAGCAGCAGGGAGTTGAGGGCCTGGAGGTGCCACAGCTGCTGGGCGAAGGGATACTCGGGCGAGGGGATGGGCGCGAGCTGCCAGAGGAACTGGGAGAAGAGCAGGCTCGAGACCATGACGATGGGAAAGACCAGGATTTCGGCCTTGATGATGCCCTTCAGGCTGGTGCCGGTCAGCTCGATCTGGCGGAACTGGACCGTGGCCTCGCCGTAGTTGTGCACCGGGATGGGCGCGTACCATATCTCCAGCCCGTGGTAGCCGAAGAACTTGGCCCCGGCGATGAACGAGAACTCGCGGACCATGGGCAGAGCCACGAACTGTCCGGCCACGCCCTCCATGCGCGCGGAGATGTACGAGATGACCGGGGTGTAGACGAAGCCGTAGAGGACGAAGAAGATCCACGGGAAGCTCGGCACCAGCCACAGGCAGAACCCGATGTAGCACAGGGTCGAGAAGACGTAGATGCCGATGGACACCCAAAAGTTGATGTCCCCGCGCCCCTCGGGCGGGTTGAACAGGACCGAGAAGTCCAGGCCGCCGGTCGAGCTCCGGAAGGACTTGATGACGTAGTAGATGCCCACCGCGCCGATGGCCAGGCCGAGCCCGATGCCGAAACTCATGTAGAAGTCGAAATTGTTGGCGAAGACCGTCTCCACGGTGGCCATGCCCGGGTGCCAGCGGTGCAGGATGCCGTGGGCGTAGAGAATCGGGTTGGCGACGATGGTCACGATCAGCCCGAGCAGGCCGCCGATGACCGCCCAGAAGGGCAGGACCATGCCGATGAAGACTAGGCCGAGGTCGAACTGGATGCCGGTGGCCACGGCGGGCAGGGCGTTCTCGGTGTACCGGGTCAGCTCCACCCACGGGATGGGGATGAGCCGGATGGGCTCGGTGAAGAGCAGCCCGGACAGGGCGGGCAGGAGCACGTAGAAAAAGCCGAAGGCCAGCCCGATGACCCCGCCGATGGAGAAGACCCGCCACTTCCAGCCGGTCTTCTTGTCCTCGGTGGACTCGGCCAGGGCCATGGTGCCCAGCGCGCCCACCGGGGCCATGGGGAAGGGCAGCTTCTCCACGTCCGAGGTGATCCGGTAGAGCGAGTAGCCCAGGCCGAAGTGGTCGATGCGCTGGACCAGCTGCGAGCCGACGAGCAGCATGATCGGCACCAGCCAGTCGCGGTGCAGGAAGGTCCGCTCCAGGTAGGAGCCCGAGCCGAGCGTCGGGGCCACCCAGTGGGGGATGAATTCGGTCAGGCCGAGCATGCGCGCCGCGTCGGACTGGACCAGGTACTGGTTCCACAGCAGCCCCTGGAACGGCGAGGCCAGGGCCGCGCCCGCCATGTAGTAAAGCAGGAATATCTCCTGTTCCTTCAGGTGGGTGTAGGAGCGCTTGGCGATCTCGGCGAACAGGATGATGGTCACCCAGCGGGCGGCCGGGCCGATGCCCTGGCCGATGACCAGCTGCAGGTACATGGAGCCGGGCATCATCAAAAAGCCGATGAAGATGGCCCCGACGATGGTCTTCCAGTCGAAGCCCTCCTCGAACTTCTCCGGCGGCTGCATCAGGTCGCGATATTCTTTCAGTTCCTTGTCGTCGTACATGCGTCAGGCTCCGTCGGGGGCTATCTGTACCGGTCGAGGATGGCGTTCAGGGCGCCGTCCCGCTTCATGGCCCTGATGCGTTGGTTGATGCGGTCGATATAGTTCTCCCAGCCCCGCCCCTTCGGCAGGAGGAAGCGGTACCAGGCGCTGTCGAACGGGGTCGCGGCCATGCGGAAGCGTTCGGGGTGCAGTTCGGGATGGTTGCGGAAAAGCCACAGGGTCTCGCTGCGGTTGACCAGGGCCGCGTCCACCCTTTCCCGGTCGAGCATCTCCAGCATGCTGTAGGGCGACCCGCAGTCGATGCGCGTGATCGCTCCCTCCCGGAAGGCCGGCTCGAGGGCGGGATAGACGAAATCCGCCATGGCGGCCACGCGCAGGCCCCGGAGGGACGCCGGGGAGACATAGCGCAGGGTGCTGTCCGCCCGGAAAAGCAGGACGTCCTCGTTGAGCATCACCGGGTCGGTCCACAGGAAACGGTCCGGATCGTCGACCCACTCCCGGGCCGAGAGGCAGATGTCCAGCTCGCCGTGTTCGAGCATGTCCCGGCCCCGGCGTTCGGGCAGTTCCCTGACCCTCAGGGTCAGGCCGAGAGGCGTGGCAATCTCCCTGAGCACGTCCACGATCACGCCGTCGCCCTTGGCGGCCGGGTCGCTCATCTGGTAGGGCGGCCAGTCCTCGTTGGTCATGAACAGGACGAGATCGCGCGCGTGTCCCGTGCCCTCGGCGCACAGCAAAAACAGGCAGACGAGGGCCACGGCGGCCGCGTTGGGGGCCCCGCGCAGGCGGCCGGGGAGGCCCGCTCCCGTTCCGGCAACCCGCCGGTATCGCATCGGTTTCTTGTCGTGCATATGTCCGCCTACCTGTACCGGTCGAGTATGGCCTTGAGGCTGCCGTCCTTTTTCATCTCCCTCAGACGGCGGTTGAACTGGCCGACCACGGGCTCCCAGCCCTGGCCCCTGGGGAAGAGGAACCGGAAGAGCGCCCGGCCCACCGGGGGCTCGTTCACGCGGAAGCGGTGCGGCTCCAGATCGTGGCGCGTGCGGAGTATCCACTGTATCTCCGTACGGTTGACCAGCACGGCGTCGGCCCGGCCACGGGCCAGGAGTTCGAGCATGGCCTCGGGCGAGGGAGCGTCCAGGCGGGTGATCCCGCCCGGCCTGAAGTGGCCTTCCAGGGCCGGGTAGACGAACCCCTTGATGCACGCCACGGTCATTCCGTGGAGGGATTCGGGCCCGGTGTAGGACAGGGGGGCCCCGGCGCGGCAGAGGAGCACGTCCTCGTTGGGCATGAACGGTTCGGTCCACAGGAAGCGGTCCGGATTGTCGGTCCATTCCCGGGCCGAGGCATAGACGTCCACCCCGCCGTACTTGAGCATGTCCCAGCCCCGCTTGTCGGGCAGCCGTATGCTGGTCACGGTATAGCCCAGCGGCCCGGTCACGGCCCGGAGCACGTCCATGAGGATGCCGTTGTTTTCGGATTCCGGGCCGACGATGTAGTAGGGCGGCACGTCGGCGTGGGCGATGAACATGACCATGCCGGTCTTTTTCTCCGCCTGGGCGGCGGTGCACACGATGCCGCCGGCGCTCTCGACGAGCAGCAGGATGAGGGAGAGGGGGAGTATCTTCAATATCGAACGCATGGGTATTCTCAAGACTACATGGGAAAGACGCTGTACGCCTGGTTGGAGAACATGCCGATGACGGCGTACGCGCCGCCCATGAGGAAATCGCCGAGGATCAGGCCGATGAACAGGAACCGGACCTTGTTGTAGAGCCGGGTGCCGCCGTAGTGCAGGACCAGGTGGTTGCACAGCCAGCCCAGGAAGAACGGGTACCACAGGATCTTCATGCCCGCGGAGTAGGCGGCCAGGTAGCCCAGCGGATGCAGGGGCCACCAGGGCAGCTTGTAGTAGCAGTAGATGAGCGCGAACATGACCAGGGCCCCGAAGCCCGCGTAGGTGATCAGCCACCGGTTGGGGCCGACCGGCTGGTCCACCAGCCGCTGGGCGTTCTCATAGTTGGCCAGCACGGTCTGGGTGGCCCAGTCCAGGCGCAGCTCGCGCAGGCCGTAGCGGTGGCCGAGATAGAGCATGGTCGCGAACGCGGCGGCCAGGGCCAGGACCAGGGACAGGCCGACGGCCACGAGCACCAGCCTGCGCCGGTCCGGGGCGGCGGACTCGCGGATCTTGGCCCCGTGGAACAGGGTCGGGGCCACGGCCTCGCGCACGTCCAGGAACAGGACCTTCTGCATGACCGCGGTGGCGGCCACGCCCGCCGTGCCGAGCACGCCCGTGCCGAACAGCCCCATGATCCCGTCGGACGGGGCCGCGGTCAGGGTGAAGTAGGGCAGGCCGCCCTGGCAGACCAGGCGGCTGATGACGAGCATGACCAGCATGAAGGCGACGGGCAGCAGGACCGCGCCGGTCCAGGGCAGGCCGAACCAGCGGCACCAGACCACGAGGAAGAGCATGCCGAGGATCAGCCCGACCAGCGGCCAGGCGGGCGGTCCCCACTCCTCCGGGGGCGTGGCGCGGCCCGTCCGGTTAATGGCCTCGCCGCCCTTGCAGACCGGCCGGATGAGGCAGGACAATGTTTCCTTGAGATGGTGGCGGGCCAGCCAGAGCAGGAAGACGAAGAACACGGCGTAGGAGCCGATGGTCTGCGCGCCCTCGGGCCGGGCCAGGTCGGGGCCGAGCGTGGTCCCGAGCGCGGCCTCGGGCAGCTGCCAGCCGAGCACGTAGAGCAGGCCGAAGAGCAGCCCGGCGGCCAGGTGGAAGAACCACATGGAGAAGGAGATCTGCCGGGTGGTCAGGAAGGCGAAGCCCACGAAGGCCGGGATGAAATAGAGTTTCAGTTTGTAGAACCCGGAAAAGAGCCCGAACTTCGGGAAATAGGAACCGGCCAGGATCAGGGTCGGCAGCTGCGGCACGGACGGGTAGTAGAAGTGCAGGCCGTTCAAGAGATGCAGGGCCCCGGCCAGGACCAGGCCGGTGAGCAGGAAGCGGTCGGTCCACCAGGACGAGAACGTCTTCTGGTCGAGCGCCTCGCCCATGAGCAGGGGCACGCGCAGCAGGGGGAAGTTGACCCGCTCGTTGACCACCCATTGGCGGCCGAACAGGGCGGTCAGGCAGACCATGACGAAGTACGCGCCCAGGATGAACAGGGACCAGACGAGCAGCGGCGGCAGCCAGACCCCCCACGGGATGGCCGAGAGGACCTGGAGCACGGACATGTCCCGGCCGCCCTTGAGCCCCTGGAAGAGCTGGCGCACGGCGTCGGCCGAGTGCGGGAACCAGGAGTCGGGCAGCAGCGGGCCGAGGATTTCGGTCCAGCGGTAGGCGTCCCGGGCGTAGCGCTGGGGCGCGGTGATGTTGACGAGGAAGGTCTCGCTCAGCCCGGCGTAGCCGATGGCCGAGAACAGGGTCATCATCAGCCAGACGACCAGCAGCTCCGCCCCGGACAGGACGGGCGGCCTCCTGGTCAGGCGCGCGATCCCGGCGTCGATGAGGAACAGCCAGGCCAGGATGAAGAACGGGGCCAGGGGGAAGTGCCCCCCGCCCAGCGGCACGCCGCCGAGGACCGCGTTGTTGTACGGGGTGTAGACGCACAGGGTCAGGCCGAGGACGAGCCCGGTCAGCAGCGCGCGCAGCCTCAGTCGTCCGTTCATGCCTTGAACTCCTCTGCTTCCTCGCGCTCAAGGCGCAGCCGTTCCGCTTCCAGGTCCTCGGCGTAGTGGTGCACGGCCTCGTCGTCCAGGGAGCGCCAGGCGAGCAGCTGCTTGCGCAGGTCGTTGATGAAATTGCGGTTGAGGTTCCCCCAGGCGGTCAGCTCGCCCGCTTCGCGGTCGATGAGCACCTTGATCTGCCGGAAGCCCTTGTAGACGTCCGACGGGCAGAAGACCAGCTTGACCTTCTGGCGCACGCCGAAGTCGAAGGGGGCCAGCCAGACGCGCAGGTCCATGGAGAAGCACAGGTCGTCGGTCAGGGGGATGTCCTGCCCCGCGCCGGTGGTCAGGCCGGTGGCCGTCTCCTCCTGCTCCAGGTCCAGGAAGTTGCAGCGCATGTCGTCGGTGCAGAAGGCCCCGTGGGACACGTCGTGGTGGGCCAGATAGTACTGACGCAGGAACCCGCCCGCGGATTTCATCTCGGCCATCTTGATCAGGAAGGGCAGGATGATGGTCAACCGGTCGCCCTCGGCCTCGGGCATGGTCCAGGACTTGTTCACGTCCGGAATGGCGATGTTGGCGGCCACGCGGGCCGGGTAGATGGCCGAGACCAGGACCACGCCGATGACCAGGACCATGGCGGCCACGCCCGCGGTGGAAGAATAGTTGGCGGTCATGCCCGCCCACAGCGGCGTCCCGGCCAGGAAGGCGCTGGAGGTCTGGGCCAGGACGTAGCCGACCACCACGGAGATGACCGCGAAGGCCAGGGACTCGGCGATGAACAGGAAGGCCACGTGCGGGGGGGCCAGGCCCACCGAGGTGTAGACCGCGATTTCGGGACGGCGTTCGTAGACCGAGCCGATCATGGTGTTGAGCACGATCAGGATGGAGATGGCCAGGGGGATCAGGATGTTGGCCACGCCCGAGTAGTTGACCGCGTCCGAGGCGAAATAGAGCGAGGTCCCTTCCGGCCCGCCCTTGAACAGGAGCAGCCCGAAGCGGTCGCCCAGGTCGTCGCCCACGCGGTGGCCGGTGTCGGGATGCACGGCGATGCCCTTGAGGCGGCCGACGGACAGGGAGAGAAGCTCCTCGGCCGGGATGACCACGGTTTCGAACCCGGGAATGTGCTGGTAGCGGGACTCGGCGGCCATGACGTCCTCGCCGTTCTCGATGGCCTCGGCCTCCACCTCGGACAGCTGGGTGGCCGCCTGGTTGGGGAAGACGATGGGGGTCATGGGCTCGCCGTCGAGGTCCGGGTGGTCGCGCAGCCCCTCGTCGCTGAACACGCCCACCAGGGTCAGGGGCAGCCCCCAGAGGACCACCTTGTTGCGCGTGGGATCGTCCGGGTCGGCCCCGATCCGCTCGGCCATGCGCTGCGGGAGCAGGACCACCTGGCGCTCGCCCTTTCTGAACCAGCGGCCCTTGACCAGGATGCGGTCGAGCCCGCTGACCTGCGGCTCGCGCCAGGACAGGCCGATCAGGCCGCGCCCCTGGGCCTCCTTGCCGTCGCGGACCACCGGGATGAGCGGGGCGCGTGATTTGTCGGAGGTGAACCCGGTGTCGTACCAGACGCGCGGGGCCACGACCCCGGTGCCGGAAAAGGCGTTGCGCATGACCGACAGGGCCTCCACCGGGATGTCCTGCCAGTTGAGGTACTTGACCATGAGTCCGTCATAGGAGGCGTGGTCGTTGAACTTGGCCCATCCGGCCTGGCGCACGGACTTGACCGTGGTGAAGTTCATGATCGTGAAGGTCAGGATGACCAGGGTGGCGAAGGTCAGAAAGGTGCGCACGGGCCGCCGCTTCAGGTTGCCCACGCCGAGCACGAAGGCCGCGCTGAAGGCGGCCATGGGGCTGATGCCGGTCAGCTTGACGTGGGAGGAGCGCTTCTGGAGCTCGACCATCTCGCGTTCGAAGCGGAAGAAGATGATCATGGACACCAGGAGCGACAGGGCCAGGATGAAGAACGCCAGGATGACCACCAGCGGCGAGTAGGTCAGCTGGAAGGCCGGGTGCACCAGGTAGATGATCCCGATGATCAGGACCAGGAAGCCGAGGAAGGCCCCGATCCGTTTGCGGATGTCCACGAACGAGAAGAAGAGCCGCTCCATGCAGTAGGCGAACGGCACGAACAGGGCCACGTAGAAGAGCACCCCGAAGAGCACGTCGCGCTGGGTCTTGTCCACGTCGTTGTACACCCGGCTGGCCTTGGACAGGGAGGCGCGGGAGGCCTCGACGAACTTGTCCCACTGCCTGGCCTCCTTGTAGCGCACGGCGTCGGCCAGCTCCCGGTCGCCCTCCTTGCGCAGCAGCCGGATGCGGTCGTTGACGATGCCCTTCTCCTCGAGGTTGTCGATGCGCGGACCGAGCAGGGCCCACATGTCGCGGGCCGCCTTGAACTCGGTCATGGGGATGACCGGCCACCGGCGGGCGACGTAGCCCAGCCCGTCGGGATGCTTCTTGTCCGCGTTGAGCAGCAGGACCTTCTTGTCCAGGACCGTGTCGGACAGGGTCAGCTTGATCGGGGTGTCCGGCTCCAGGAACAGGGTGCCCAGGGTGGACGAGCGGGTGTCCAGGCGGCTGTACCAGTAGCTCACGGGCGGGGCCTCGGTGCGGCCGTCGATCAGCGTGGGCCGGTACAGGTACTTGAAGGTCCGGGGTTCGAACATGTCGAACAGGGTGGTCTGGGTGCAGGCGAACAGGATCAGGTCCGTGGCCTGCTCGGCCCGGGACAGCTTGACCCGGTAGGCGTCCTTGCCGGTCTTGGGCTTGTCGATGGCCCAGTCGGCCAGGCCGGTCTCGTCGTTGAACCGGAAGGCCTCGATCACGGCCTTGTGGTAGCTGACCTTCTTGCCGGCCAGGCCGGGGATGCGGAAGTTGCCCTGGGTGTCGACCATGCCGTAGTTGCGCGTCCGCCACTGGAAGGCCAGCACGACCAGGCCGGTGCCGGGACGGTCCGGGAAGATCTCGCCCTTGCGCAGGAGGTTGGCCCGCCCCTGAAGGGTGACGAAGTTGTTCTTGTCCCGCTTGCCCGCGTCCGCGATGGGCCGGTCGGCCAGGGCCGAGATCAGGGCGCGGACCAGCCGGGACTGACGGGCCAGATAATCGAAATCCACGCGGCCGGGCCGGTCGTAAGGGGTGCCCCAGGCCGGGCGCACGTCGTGGACCGTGGCCAGGGTGAAGCCGGGCAACCCGGCCAGGGCCATGGGTTCGCCGCCCAGTTCGGGCCGGTCGGGCAGGAAGCTTTGCCAGGCGCGCTTGCCGGGCCGGAGCGTGTCGTGGAACAGGCGCGCGATGGCCGGGGCGGTCTTTTTCAGTTGCTCCACCGTGTCCTTCATGACCGTGTCCAGGGGCCGGAAGAAGCCGGTCCGGTTGACGTCGGGCTTGAGGTCGATGAGGAACCCCTGGTCGAACCCGCCCACGCCGTCGCCGTGGGAGGAGAGATACAGGGAGACGTGGGCCGCGATGGACGTCTCGCCCAGGGCGTCGCGCACGGCCCGGGCCGAGGCGATGTCCCCGAGCTGCCCCGTGGCGTCGGCGAGCACGGCGGAGCGCAGCTCTTCGGCGGGCTTGAAGAACCGCCTGAGCGCCACGCGCTCTTTTTCGGGCAGGGGATAGTCGTCCACCGTGGAGCTGATCCAGGTCAGCCGCTTGAGCCCGATGCGCTCGTCGGCCAGGGCCTGGATGCGCGTCTGGTCGGCGGCGGCCACCCCGGCGCCGGTCCCGTCGCCCGGCCCGGCCAGAAGGCGCAACCGCATGAGTTCGCCGGTGATGTCGTCCTCGCGGTTGCGGACCACGGCCTTGAGCGCCTGCTTGAGCAGGGCGGCGTCCGCAGGGTCGGCCAGGTTGGACGGGGCCAGCGGCTCTGGCGAGCGCAGCAGGGTCAGGACCCGCTCGGTGTCGCCCACCAGCTTCCGGAGCTCGTCGCGCCGCGCCTTGAGGGACTTGCCCTTGGTCACCAGGGCCCAGGTGAATTCGCGCATGCCCGCCTGGGCCGCGGATTTGCCCGCCGTGGCCAGGAAGAGCACCGAGCGCTTGGGCCGGTGCGCGGCCAGGTCGGCGGCCACGTCCATGAGCGCGGCGATGGACGCGCCCTCGTCCGCTCCCGGGGAGTGGCCCTCCACAAGGGCGGTGGAGTCGTAGAACGCCTCCACGACGACGGTTTGGCTGGACAGCTCCGGGTCGCTGCCCGGGATGCGGCAGTAGACGTTCTCCAGCCGCTCGTTGCGCCACTTGCCCTTGGAGGTCAGGACGGCCTCGCCCAGGGCGCGCGGCCCGTCGGTCACGAGCCCCTCGCCGAACAGGGCCTGCGCCCGTTCGCGGGAAATCCAGAAGGTCGGGAAGTCCACCGGGGTGAGTTCGAACTTGTCGCTGAAGCGGGGCCGGGGGGCCGGTCCGCCGTCCCCGCCCGCGCCCACGAAGATCAGGCTGCGCGCGCCGAGCATGGCCGCGTTGTTCCAGTTCTTGCCCGAGTCCATGTCCATGAGGACCACGGCCCCCTGGACGGTCAGCCCGTCGAAGTCGGCCACGCGCCCCCTGCCCGCGTAGAGCAGCGGCCCGTCGATGCCGGGCGGGGCCACGGCGCCCGGGGACAGGGCGTTGGCCTGCAGCTGGCGCAGGGGCTCCACGTGCCCGGTGGCCGCGATGGTCAGGGACGCGCCCTCCTGGACCTGCACGGGCAGGTGGAAGGACTGGCGTCCGATGGTCCCGTCCGGGAACAGCCGTTTGAACTCGGCCTCGACCATGTCCGCAGCCCGGGCCACGCCCGCGCCGCCCGGCGCGCGGTCGCCCAGCGCGCTCAAGGCGCGCAGGAACGCCGCCCCGTCGGCCAAGGCCGGGCACGCGGCCGCCAGGACCAGGACGAGCGCCTGGAGAACGGCCGTGACGGCGGTTGCAACGTGCGGGCCGCGCCGGGTCATGATCTACGCTCCGGATTCCCTGCGGCCGGTCAGCTTGTCGCCGATGCCGCCGATGGAGATGTCCAGCTCCTCGCGCCGCTCGATGCGGTCCACCTGGCCGTCGCGCACCCAGACCACGCGGTCGGATACGTTGAGCATCTTGTAGTCGTGGGTGGCCGAGATGACCGTGACCCCGCGCTCCTGGGAGAGCATCTGCAAGAGCTCGATGATCTCCTCGCCCGTGGTCAGGTCCAGGTTGCCGGTGGGCTCGTCGGCCAGGACGATGGCCGGATCGTTGGCCAGCGACCGGGCCACGGCCACGCGCTGCTGCTGGCCGCCGGACAGCTCCAGCGGCTTGTGCTGGAAGCGCTCGCCCAGGCCGACCAGCTTGAGCAGCTCGATGCCCTTGTCCTGGGCGTCGTCCGCGTTCATGCCCGCGAAGGTCATGGGCAGGGTGACGTTCTCCAGCGCGGTCATCACCGGGATGAGATTGAAGGTCTGGAAGATGTAGCCGATCTTGCGGTTGCGCAGCCAGGCCAGCTCGAAGGCGTCCAGCTGGGAGATGTCCACCTCGTCGATGAAGACCTTGCCCTCGGTGGGCTTGTCCAGGCCGCCGATCATGTTGAACAGGGTGGACTTGCCCGAGCCGGACGGCCCCATGATGGAGATGTACTCCCCGGCGAATATCTCGAGGTCCACGCCCTTGAGGGCCTGGAGCTCGACCTTGCCCATGGTGAAGGTCTTCTTCACGCCGATGACGCGGACGATGGTGCGTTTTTCGTCACTCATAAAGTATCCTCAATGTTCCGCACGGATGGCCTTGATGGGGTCCATGCGCGCCGCCAGCCAGGCGGGGTAGAGCACGCCCAGGAGGCTGAGGGCGCAGCCCGCCAGGGTGGCCAGCCCCACGGAGCCGAGCAGGGAGGCGGGCGGCAGGCTCGCCAGGGAGGCGAAGCCGAAGCGTACGGCCCCGGTCAGCAGGGAAAACAGGCAACCCAGGAGCGCGCCCGCAAAGGCCCCGGCCAGACCCTGCATGGCCGCTTCCAGCAGGAACAGGCGCAGGATCATGGAGTCCAGGGCGCCCAGGCACTTCATGACCCCGATCTCGGAGAACCGTTCGGTCACGGACATGAGCTGGGCGTTGACGATGCCTACGGTGCAGACCAGCAGGGACAGGATGACGATCCAGCGCTCCTTGGCCGACATGGCCACGGCCCCGTGGGCCAGGTCCACGTCGTAGCCCGCCTGGGAGAGGGCCCGGGCCGCCTCCCGGCCGCCGTGCAGGAGCATGCCCGTGGCGATGTCCAGGTTGACCAGAACGAAACTCAGGAACGAGACGGCCAGGACCAGGCTGGAAACCGTGATCATGGAGCGGAAGAAACGGACCTTCAGGCTCTTGTAGCTGATCTCGAGGGATTTCGAGAACGGCAGCGAAATGAGTCGTCCCGGTTTGTGCATTGCCTTCCTTTTCGTTCGAACATGCTGGATTCGTTCATTCTCAGCATATAGTTTCGGGCTGTCGGAAACAAGCGGAATCAGGAATCAGTGTACGATTATCACACGTCTGACGAAAAGGCACCATCCCGGCGCTCCGGTCAGCGGGGCAGCCCCCTGACCACGACCAGGGTCAGGTCGTCCTCGCGCCTTCCGGTCCCGGTGAACTCGCGGATTTGTCCGCTGATGGCCGACAGGATCTCCCGCGCGCTGCGCTCCCGGTTGTCGCGAATGAGCCCGCGCAGCCGCTCGCGGCCGAACATGGTCCCGTCCGGGGCGCGGGCCTCCCAGACCCCGTCCGTGCAGACGCACAGAATCTGCCCCGGCCCGGGCAGGTCCATGGTCCGTTCGTGGTAGTCCCAGCCCGGCTCCACGCCGAGCGGGATATCCACGCCCTTGAGTTCGGTGAAGGCGTCTGTGGCCGGGTCGTAGAACTGCGGCGGCTGCTGGCCCGCGTTGACCCAGGTGAGCCTTCCCTCGGCCGGGTCCAGGGTCATGAAGAACAGGGTCATGAACCGGCCGGTGTCGCCGATGTCGCGGCTGAGGTGCAGGTTGGCCCGGCGGATGCTGTCGGCGGCGGAGCCCGGCGTGGCCGCGTTCTGGCGGATGACGGCCCGGCCCGCGGTCATGAGCAGGGCCGCGCCGATGCCGTGGCCCGAGACGTCGCCCACGGCCACGGCCAGCTGGCCGCAGTTGTCCGGGTCGCACTCGATGAAGTCGAAGAAGTCGCCGCCGGTCTCGTCCGAGAACAGGCTCGCGCCCGCGATGTCCAGCCCCGGCATCTCCGGGGCCTTTCTGGGCAGGAAATGCTGCTGGACCTCGTGGGCGATCCGCAGCCCCTCGCGCATGTACATGCCTTCGCGCAGGCTGGCGATCATGGCGTTGGTGTGCCCGGCGATGACCCCGAGTTCGTCCGAGGTGGTCACCGGCACCCGCCGGGACAGGTCGCCCCGGGTGACGTTTTCGAGCACCCCGGTCTGGGTCTCGAAGAGGATGCACAGGTTGCGGGCGTAGGCGATGATCAGGTTGATGACCATGACCATGAGGAAGCCCATGACGAAGAGGATCTCGCCCAGCACCGCGCGGCCGAGCATGCCCAGGGTGTCGAGGTTCAGGTCCTGGGTGGCCAGCCAGCCGATGTCGTGGATGATGACCAGCAGGATGATGGCCGTGCTCAGGATCAGGATGAGGATGGCCACCAGCGAGAACTTGTGGGTCATGGGGATGAGCCTGTCGGGCGTTTCGTAGGCGGCGTCCCCGGCCAGGGCGCGGCGGATGACCAGCCGCTCGCGGGCCAAGCCCAGGTCCAGCCCGGCGAAGAGCCCCACGGTGAAGATGCCGAGCACCAGCTTGGACCCGCTCATCAGCAGCGGGTAGCCGTAGAGGATGCGCAGGAGCAGGGCGGCCACCAGCCCGGCCAGGACGAACAGGGCCAGTTCGAGCTGGAACTGGCGCAGGGCCTGGCGCAGGGGGCGGGCCCGGTCGACCCAGCGGGGCTGGGCGCAGGGGCGCACCGCCCAGGCCACGGCCAGGGGGCCGAGCAGGACGAGGCCCAGTTCCCAGGCCGGGAGCTGGTCCATGAAGGGACAGACCTGGCCGCCGTAGACCGCGCCGCCGACCACGGCCAGCGCATAGTACAGAAACGGTCGCCAGGCGGGCATGGCCGGTTCGTTGGGCATCCATCCTTCCCTGTTTGTCGCCTATTCCTTTGCAAATCGATATGATCTTGTTTAACCATAAGGGCTGTCCACGGAGCGGACAAGCTCAAAAACAAACAAAGGCGATGGATATGAGAAGAGCGAGTTTCCTGTTCCTGGCCCTGGCGGCCCTCTTTGCGACGCCCGCCCTGGCCGCCGAGGGGTTCCCCACCACCCTGGCCGGGTTCACCCTGGGCGAATCGGTGGAGCACTACGAGGATTATTGCCGCACGGAAGAGGCCATCCCCGTGTCGGACTGGCCGTTTTTGTCCGAGGCCCAGCTCAAGCCCGAGAACCTGCCCGGCGTGCGCGGCGGCAGCCTGGCCTTCGGCAACTGCCTGGGCGACAAGCGTCTGGTACGCATCAAGCTTAAGTTCAACGATCACAGCCAGAGGCTCTTCAACAGGCTCTACGACCGCTATGAGGCCGATTTCGGCAAGCCGGACAAGTACCTGGGCGACGCCTTCAAGAACGTCATCGCCTGGGAGTGGCTCTTCCAGGACGGCAAGGGCGGGCGCGTCTCGCTGGTGCTCATGTGGAGCCGCGAAAAGGAAGTCCGGCCCGGCGTGTCCATCAAGATGACCCAGGAGACCTACATGGACGAGGAGCACGCGTGCTACAAGGCCAAGTCCAAGGACTCCATGGGCAAGATGGGCAAGGCCCGGATCGGCTCCCTCGACGCCTACGTGCCCCGCTAGCATGGCCGACTTCGCCTGGAACGGGATCGGGCTGGCCGCGCCTCCCGGCTGGGAACCCTCGGCCATCGAGCGCGACGGGCTCTTCCTGGCGGACTCCCTCGGGCCGGTCTGCGAGCTCAAGTGGAACCGCGTCCAGGGAACCTTCTCCTTTGACAAGCACCTCCGGAAACTGACCAAGGGCAACCGCGAAGCCGTGGTCAGCGTGGCGGACTCGGCCGAGACCCCGGCCGCCTGGGCCGGGGCCGTGGACCGGCTGGCCCGGTCCGGCCTGCGCGCCAAAAGCTTTCTCTGGCGGGCCGACGGGAGCCGGGGGCTGGGCGCGGCCCTGCATCATCCCGGCACCGGGCTGGCCTGCCTGATCCAGTTCTTCATCCGCACCGAGGCTGATGAGCCGAGGGCCGCCGAGGTCCTGGCCACCCTGCGCGACTTCACCGGGGGCAAGACCGTGCCGTGGGCCATGTTCGGCCTGGCCGCGCGGGTGCCCGCCGACTTCGTCCTGGACACCTTTTCCTTCCGGCCGGGCCACTATCGGGTGGCCTGGTGGCGGCCCGCCTCGGGCAAACCCGGCGGGCGCGTCCCCGCGGGCAAGGGGCCGGGCACCCATCTCGACTTCGAACGCTTCGCCCCGGCCTCGGTCCTGCTCAAGGGGACCACCCTGGAGGCGTGGTGCCGGGAGCGGCTGGCCCACGCGCCGCCCAAGTTCGTGGCCGTGGACAACGGCCCCGGCCGGGTCGCCTGGCGCGGCGCGGCCAAGACCTCGCTGCTGCGCAAGGCCCTGCGCCGGGAGATCAAGACCTGCGGCCGGGCCTGGACCCCGGACGCGGGCAACGCCGTGCTGGCGGTCACGGCCGAGGGTACCGCGCCCCTGGCCGAATCCACGTTCAACGACATCTGCGGGAGCTTCACCCTTGTTCCGGAAGAAACGGCCTGAGCCGACCATATCCCGCGCCCAGGCCCTGGACATGGTCCCGGTGCGCAACGAGGCCGTGGCGGTCACCGAACTCCCCGGCGGTCTGGTCCAACTGGCCTACCCCCTGGCCATCAAACCGTGGTTCGGCCGGTTGGCCGACAAGGTCGGCCTGTGGGACGGCAAACCCATGACCAAGACCGTGGAGCTCGACGAAATGGGCACCTTCGTCTGGCGGCACATCGACGGAACGCGATCCGTGCGCGACATCGCCCGGGCCTTCACCGAGGCGTACGAGGTTCAGCCCCGCGAGGCCGAGTTGGCCGTCACCGCCTTCATCAAGACCATCGGTCAGCGCGGTATTATCGGCCTGAAATAGGGTGGCTTCCGATAGCGGGCCATCCGCACATTTTCCGCGCGGACTCTTTCGTGTTGGGGAAGGGGGGCGGGATCAGGAATCCTGCAGGGGCGTGGGCAGGATTGCCACGTCCATCTCGGTGGCCGCGGCCTTGAGGAAGGTCCGCACCTCGCGTTTCAGGTGCGGGCTGTAGCGCAGCAGGAGTATTCCCTTGAACTTGTTGACCACGGTGAACACGCCGAGGTTGTCGTACCCTTCCAGGAGAAAGCGGAAGAGCCCGATGTCGCTCGGGGCGATGCGCACGTAGGTCCGCTCGGACCACTGCGGGGGAGGGGGGCAGACCCGTTTTCGGGGGCTGCGACGCGATGGAGATGCCATGGAGGCTGTCTAGCCTCCACCAGATGAAAAGGCAAATGTGTTTTTGTGGGGGGGCACGAATCGCCTGCGGCGGGCCCTGTTGAGCGCGGGCGGGCGTCCGCGCATCTGCGTCGGGGGTGAGGGGGGATCGCCTTGCGGCGGGCCTTATTGTGCGCGGGAGGGCGTCCGCGCATCCGCGTCCGGGCTTTTGGCTGTCTGCCTTACTTTTTGATTTCGCCTTTACGGCGACTTCCTTTTTTGCTGGCGCAGAAAAAAGGAAGCAAAAACTGCGCTGTGGTGCGAGCGCGGCGGAAGCGGACCCAAGAGCCCGTAGGCGGCTTTCGCTGGCTGGATAGATGTCTGCTGCGCAGACTCGATCCAGCCGACGCTTCGCTCGCCGGAGACGGGCTCTAGGGTTCGCTTCCGATTGCTGGCCTCCGTTTGTAAGAATCGAACTGCCGCGTTCGGCTTGGCGAAAGAGCCCATGCGCGGGAGTTTGGCCGCGCTTTGCGACAGACTGGATCGGCCTTCCGCGTTTGGCTTGGCGAAAGGTCCGGCAGGAACTCCCTACGGCGGCCATGGAGCGCCTCGGACGCTTGCGTCCGACAGCGGCTCTCCTCTGCCTTGCGCCGAGACACGCCCAATCGCTCCCCGACTCACTTCTTCCCTTCACCCAAACGAGCCCTTGATCGGGGGGTTAGAAGCTGACCGCGAGGGGCGGCGGCTCTTCGAATCGCAGCGAGCATCGATTCGGGAGCCGACCCGAGCGGATCAGCTTCTTATCCCCCGATCTCCGGGCGGCCGCGCTCCCCTCCCAGGCCCTTTTTTTCGTCTATTTTTTTGGGCCAGCAAAAAAATGGACCCCGCCGGGAGGGCATGGAGCATTGTGCAGGCTTCAGCCTGCACAGCGGCTCTCAGCGGTGCAACCGCGCATTTTCCTCTTCTCCTCTTCCCCTTTCACCCCAAATAAGAAAGCCGCCCCAAGGGGCGGCCTTCCTTATCGTTATACTCTTCATAGCGAGCCGTAGGCTTACGAGGTCAGGTCAGCCTTGGCCAGCACCTCGATCAGCCGCCGGAGCATGTCCATGTCGTACGCGCTGCGCATGGACTTGATCCTGGCCAGGGCCTCGAACGGGGTCAACCTGCGCCCCGCGCGGCCGCGCGTGAGATTGTCGTACGCGTTGCACAGGATGAGCGCCTTGACGTAGGACGGCAGCATCGGCCCCGTGGACCCCGAGGGGTAGCCCAGGCCGTCTTCCCGCTCGTGGTGGAAGAGGATGCACTGCAACGTCTCCTGGGGCAGGGGCAGGGCCGAGCACACGCCCACGCCCAGTGCCGGGTGGGACTTGACCAGGTCCATGTCCGCGCGGCTTAAGGTGTCGAATTTCTTGTGGAAGATTTCCTGCGGCAGCTCCAGCTTGCCGATGTCGTGGAGGATGGCCCCCATGCCCACGGCGACCAGCAGGTCGGAGTCCTCCTTCATGAACGAGCACAGGGTGGTCACGGTCAGGACCATGACCCCGATGCCGTGGTGGAAGATCTCCTCGCCTTCGCGGATGAACCGGGAGAGCTCCTTGAGGGCGTCGTCGCGGGACAGGAACTTGAGCGAGTCGGTGATGAGCGAGCGGATGCGCTGGAAGCGGCGCTTGTCCACGGGCGCGGGCAGGGAGCGGTCGAAGGCCTCCCGGGCCAGGGACGCGGTGGCGTCGCTCCAGACCCGGGCGCGCTCGCCCACGGGGATGGACTCGTCGTCCATCAGCTCCAAAATGTTGTCCTGCACGTAGCGGGTGAACTGGGCGTAGTCCGAGGCCCGGACATAGAGGTGGTCCACGCCGAGCAGGCCGAGGCGCTGCTTGTGCTCGTCGGTGAACAGCTCGCCCTTTTCCGCGTACAGGACGAGCTTGCCGTTCTGTTTCAGGTACAGGGAAAAGCCGCCCACGCGGGACGGGATGACCATGTAGGGCGAGACCTTGACCATGCCCTGGCCGTTGTCGTTTTTGCCGTTATGTGCGCCGTTTCCGGCGGAATGGGTATTGCCCATGTGTTCTCCTGGGGGAAGGCCGTGGCCGGGCGAGGTTCGCGGAGTGTCGGGAGGATCGTCGGCAACCCGGCTGCCTGCGTGAGGCCCGTGGCTTTCCGTCCCCGTCTCGCAACGGGTTTGGCTTTTTTGTGCCTACTCTACATACCCGCACCGGACACGGCTGTAAAGGGCGGCCTCGCCTTGTTCCCGGAGGGGCGGGGGGAGCGGGGTCCGTCCGGCGCGTCAGCATTTTTGTGCTTGTACGGCAAAGGGGAAGCCAATAAAATGCTCGATATTTCCCGAGAGGTATGACGAGGACATAATATGCCATTTGCTTGCGAGTTTGAGGAGATGGACGGCTTTCTGCAGTGTGTCGTCCGGGGGAGCATCAGGAATTCCAGGGAGCTGACCGAATACGCCGAGACGATTCTGGCCAAGGCGGAGCGGGTCGGCACCAGGCGCATCCTGCTCCAGGAAAAGGCCTTGGATACCTCCCTGTCCGCTTTCGATGCCGTGGTCCTGGTCAAGAATCTGGACAAATTGCTCGGGCCCGGCCCCCGGCGGCGGATCGCGCTGGTCCACGCCCCGGACAACGAAGCCGCCATCCGGTCCTTCGAGACGGTATTCCGGAACCGGGGCTACCGGCACCGCATGTTCCTCGACGAGGAGGCCGCTTCACGTTGGCTGATGGGCTAGCCCCGGCCGGAGGAACGAGATCATTTTTCCCTTCCCGCTTGCCATCCAATCGAGAATGGTTACTCTCCCCCGATGAACACGACCGACTCCAAATCCATTCATATAGAAGGCGCCCGTCACCACAACCTGAAGGACCTGACCCTGGACATCCCCCGCGAAAAGCTGGTGGTCGTCTGCGGCCCGTCCGGGTCGGGCAAGTCCACGCTGGCATTCGACATCGTCTATGCCGAGGGCCAGCGCCGCTACGTCGAATCACTGAGCGCCTACGCCCGCCAGTTCCTGCCCCAGATGGACAAGCCGGACGTGGACAAGGTCGAGGGGCTGTCTCCGGCCATCTCGCTGGAGCAGCAGACCGCCACCCGCAACCCGCGCTCCACCGTGGGCACCGTGACCGAGGTCTACGACTTCCTGCGCGTGTTCTTCGCGCGGCTCGGCAAGTTCTACTGCCCGTCCTGCGGCAAGCCCATCGAGGCCCAGACCACGGACGAGATCGTGGAGACGATCCTGGCCATGGAGGAGGGCACCAAGTTCATGCTCCTGGCTCCGCTGGTCGAGCACCAGAAGGGCACGCACAAGGACCTGTTCGCCAAGCTCAAGAAGGACGGCTTCGTGCGCGTGCGCGTGGGCGGCGAGCTGTACTCCCTGGACGAGGTCCCCGAGCTGGAGAAGAACAAGAAGCACACCATCGACCTGGTGGTGGACCGCCTGGTCATCAAGGACGGCATCAAGAAGCGGCTGGCCGACTCGGTGGAGCTGGCCCTGGAGAAGGGCGACGAGCGCATGATCGTCTCGGTGGTCGGCGGCGACAATGCGGGGGACACTTTCATGTCCACCCTGTCCACCTGCCCGTCGTGCAAGATTTCCATGCCGCGCCTGACCCCGCAGCTCTTCTCCTTCAACTCGCCCCAGGGGGCCTGCCCGACCTGCAACGGCATCGGCAGCGTGGAGTATTTCGAGCCCGACCTGATCGCGCCCAACAAGGGGTTGTCCCTCAACGAGGGCGGCGTGATCCCCTGGAACAACGCCACCCGGCAGCGCCAGTATGGGCCGCAGCTCAAGAAGCTCGGCGCCCGGCACGGCTTCACCCTGGACACGCCCCTGGACCAGTTTTCGGCCAAGGCCTGGGCCGCGCTCTTCTACGGCGACAACGACACGGGCTGGCACGGCGTGGTGCCCATCCTGGAATACGGCCGCGAGCAGGCGGGGGTCTGGGACCACTGGACCGCGCGCTTCCAGCAGTCGCGCCCCTGCCCGACCTGCGAGGGCGCGCGCCTCAAGCCCGAGGCCCTGGCCGTGCGCGTGGCCGACAAGAACATGGTCGAGTTCACCTCCATGTCCATCCAGCGCGCCCTGGACTGGCTCAAGGACCTGAAGTTCTCCGGCCACGACACGCTCATCTCCGAGCCGCTCCTCAAGGAGCTGACCCACCGTCTCGGGTTCATGGTCAACGTGGGGCTGGAATATCTCTCGCTGGGCCGCAACATGGCCACGCTCTCGGGCGGCGAGGCCCAGCGCATCCGTCTGGCCTCCCAGCTCGGCTCCGGCCTGGTCGGCGTGACCTACGTGCTCGACGAGCCGTCCATCGGCCTGCACCCGCGCGACAACCAGCGGCTGCTCGACACCCTGCGCTCCCTGCAATCGCGCGGCAACACCGTGCTCGTGGTCGAGCACGACGAGCCGACCATCCGCGAGGCGGACCATGTCATCGAGATCGGCCCCAGCTCGGGCTGGCTCGGCGGTGAGATCGTCTTCCAGGGCAAGGTCGAGGACCTGCTCAAGGCCGACTCCCTGACCGGCAAGTACCTGCGCGGCGACCTGTTCATCGCCCCGCCCGAGACGCGCCGCAAGCCCACGGGCCACATCACCCTCAAGAAGGTCCAGACCAACAACCTCAAGGACCTGGACGTGGACATCCCGCTCGGGGTCATGACCTGCGTGACCGGCGTGTCCGGCTCGGGCAAGTCGTCCCTGGTCATGGATTCCCTGTACAAGCACCTGCTCCTGCACCAGGGACAGAAGGCCAACGATCCCGGCAAGATCGGCGGCATCTCGGGAATCGACAAGATCGAGAAGGTCATCTCCATCGACCAGTCGCCCATCGGCCGCACCCCGCGCTCCAACCCGGCCACCTACACCAAGATATTCGACGAGATCCGCAAGATATTCGCCGGGGCCAAGGAGTCGCGCACGCGCGGCTACCAGCCCGGCCGGTTCTCCTTCAACGTTAAGGGCGGCCGCTGCGAGGCGTGCAAGGGCGACGGCCAGATCCGGGTCGAGATGCACTTTCTGCCCGACGTCTACGTGACCTGCGAGACCTGCAAGGGCAAGCGCTACAACGCCCAGACCCTGGAGGTCGAATACCGGGGCAAGAACATCTCGGACGTGCTGGACATGACCGTGCGCCAGGCTCGCGAGTTCTTCGCCAACCATCCGGCGCTCATGCGCAAGCTCGACGTGCTCGCCGACGTGGGGCTCGACTACGTCCGCCTCGGCCAGCCCGCCACCACCCTGTCCGGCGGCGAGGCCCAGCGCATCAAGATATCCCGCGAGCTCGGCAAGCGAAGCCTGCCCGGCGCGCTCTACATCCTGGACGAGCCCACCACCGGCCTGCACATGCACGAGGTCGGCAAGCTCATCCGCGTGCTCCACGCCCTGGTGGACAAGAACGCCACGGTCATCGTCATCGAACACAACACCGACGTGATCATGGCCTCGGACCACGTCATCGACCTCGGCCCCGGCGGCGGCGAACACGGCGGCCGGATCGTGGCCTCCGGCACCCCCGAGGAGATCATCGCCAACCCCGAGTCGGTTACCGGCAAGTTTCTGGTGTAGGGAAGCCTCCGGCGGCCAGGGCGCTGCCCTATCGCTGCTGTCGACGGCTCTAAGACCGAGCAAGCTCGGCCTAAGACCCGACGCGGCCCCGGCAGGGAGCAAGGCCCCCTGCACCCCCATCGCCCGCCTGGCGGCGGGAGAGCGTATCAGTCTTAAATACAATATGATTTAAAACAGGAAGCTATCCCATGTTCATCCTCCGTCTGACCTATGTGAAGCCCCTCTCGGAAATCGACCGGCTCATTCCGCCGCACCGGGAGTATCTCGCCAAGTATTACGCCTCCGGGAACTTTCTGTTTTCCGGGCGGCAGGAGCCGCGCACGGGCGGGGTGATCATCGCCCGGGCCGGGTCCAGGGCCGAGGTGGAGGAGCTTATCAAAGAGGACCCGTTTCTGATCGAGGGCGTGGCCGAGTACGAGATCGTGGAGTTCGTGCCCGCCATGACCGCGCCGGACCTGGACGGGTACAGGGAGTCGTAGGACTTTTCCCCCGCGAAGCAGCGGGTGCGGCGGTCCGTCTTTCGGGATGGGCCGCCGTTTTTTTGTGGGGGAGGGGGGTGGCGTCAGCGCCAGTAGATGCGCGCCGTGCGCTGGCCGAATTCGCGGGCCGCGGCCACGTCCTTGCCGAAGTAGATGTCGATGCGCCGTTCGAACCGCTGGTTCATCTTGTCCAGGACCCGGTAGGGGCCGTCGAACCCGTCTATCCAGACCTCGGTCTGGTTGTCCAGGCCGAGGTCGATCAGGTCGCGGGAGACCGCCACGGCCTTCATGCCCGGCCTGAGCCGGTTGTTCCAGGCCGCGCGGTGCGGGTTGCCGTCGGTCTGGGCGCGGGTGGAGTTGTAGGCCGTGAGCGTGACCTCCATGCTGTTCCAGAAGGCCACGCGGTTGGGCTGACTCATGGCGTATCCGACCAGCATGAACAGGCAGGCGACGAGCAGGGGGATGAGGACGCGCTTCATGCGTCCTGTGTACCCGGACGCGCGCGTATGGGCAAGCCGATCGCTCCGGGGATGGCGGGCGGCGCGGGGACGGCCGAATCAGGTTCCCTTTGCCCGGTTCGGCGGGCCTGTGCTATGAAGTATGGCAATGAGCACCCTTGCGCGCCATACGCCCCGTTTCCGGGCCCTGACCGGCCTCGCCCTGTGCGTTGCCGCTGCGGCGCTGTGGCTGTCGTCCGCCTCCCCGGTGCAGGTCCGGGAGCCGTATCGCATCGGATACACCCCGGACGCTGAAATCCATGTGGAGTCCATGAAGCGGCTGGCGGTGGCCTATGAACGCGCCGGGCTGCCTGTGGAGTTCGTGCCCCTGCCCCAGAAACGCTCCCTGGTCCAGGCCGTGGACGGCGTCATCGACGGCGACGTGGGACGCATCCCCGGTTTGGAGAAGACCTTTCCCTCCCTGGTACGGGTGGACGTCAAGCTCCTGGACCTGAACGGAGCGGCTTACGTGGTCCGGGAACGGCGGTTCGGTGAATACCGCCCTGAATTGCTCGCGACCCTGCGGGTCGGGGCGGTGCGCGGCGTCCTCTGGGCCGAGAAGGCCATGCACGGGCATCGCCTGGATCTGGTCAACAACTACAAGACCCTGTTCGAGATGCTCCTGGAGGGACGCCTCGACCTGGCCCTTGCGAGTCGACTCAGCGCCGAGTATTTTATCTACGGCAACCGGGCGCGGTACGCCCGCATTCGCCGGTTGGACCCGCTCGTGTACAGTGAGCCTTTCTATCACTACATCAACATCAAGAACGCGGACATCGTCCCGAAGCTCGAAAAGGCCCTGCGCGAACTGCTCGCCGAGGACTACTGGCACGACGGGGAAGGGAACTAGCGGGCTCGGCAGTAGGCCGCGAACAGCCCGAGCAGGGAGGCGGACTCCGGCGTGTCGCGCACCGTGGCCCGGATGGCGGCCACGTCGCGTCCTGCCGCCGCGAGCTCCGTTTCGCGCCGGGCTATGTATTCGCGGATGGCGGGCGCGTCGAACTCGGGATGGAACTGCACACCCCAGGCGGACTCGCCCACGCGGAAGGCCTGGTGCGGGTCGTGGGAGCCCGTGGCCAGCAGGACCGCGCCCTCGGGCAGCTTCAGCGCCGTCTGGGCGTGGGTCACGTGGCCCGGAAAGACCTCGGGCAGCCCGCGAAACAGCGGGTCCTCGCCGGAGGCGCGGGTGCGGGTGATGTCCGCCGTGCCGATCTCCACCCCGCCCGGGTGGTAGTCGGCCCGGCCGCCTAGGGCGTCGGCCATGAGCTGGTGCCCGAAGCAGATGCCGAACAGGGGCAGCCCGGCCGCCACGGCCCGGCGGATCCAGGCCGCCGCGTCCAGAATCCAGGGCAGCTCGTCCGTGACCATGTCGTGGGAGCCGGTGATCACGGCCCCGGCATAGCCCGCCGGGTTGGGCAGGGTTTCCCCGGCCTGCACATTGACGCTCACCCAACCACCGTCCTCAAGGGACATGCCCCGCGCGGCCCAGTCCTCGAAATCGCCGCGCCCGGCGGCGTAGTCCGCAAAGGTGCCGCCCACTTTCACTATCAGGAATTTTTGCATTCTTGTCCTACATAAATGTAGTTAAATTAATATACTAAGGCGATGATGTCCCAAGCCGGTGGGGGTGTCAACAGCGCTCGGCGGGCGGGACGCGCAGCGAGTGCGGGGTTGAACAGCCCTGCGCATTTGCGGTACAACCGGGGCAAGCATTGGGAGATGAACATGAAACCGATGAAGACCGACTCCCGCCTGTCGCGGCGGGAATTTCTCAAGGCCGGGGCCATGACCGTGGCCGCCGCCGGGGTGGCCGCGTGCGCCAAGAACCCGGTCACCGGCCAGAGCCAGTTCATGCTGGTCAGCGAGGAGCAGGAGATCCAGATGGACCGGCAGGCCTCGCCCCAGCAGCTGTCCAACGACTACGGAACCACCCTGGACACCTCGCTGAACGGCTACGTGTCCGGCGTGGGCCGGTCCCTTGCGGACGTCTCCCACCGGCCGCAGATGCCCTACAACTTCCACGTGGTCAACGCCAACTACGTCAACGCCTACGCCTTTCCCGGCGGGACCGTGGCCTGCACGCGCGGCATCTTGCTCAACGTGGACAACGAGGCCGAGATGGCCGCGCTGCTGGGCCACGAGATCGGCCATGTCAACGCGCGGCACACGGCCTCGCGCATGAGCTCGCAGATGGTCATCGGCGGCCTGGCCTCCCTGGGCGGGGCGGCCATCGGGGCCAAGTACGGCGGCACCTGGGGGACGGTCGCGGGCGGCCTGGGCGGCCTTGGGGCCGGGCTGCTCCTGGCCTCCTACAGCCGCGACGACGAGCGCCAGGCCGACGCCCTGGGGTTGGAGTACATGACCCGCGCCGACTACAACCCCGAGGGCATGGTCGGGCTCATGGAGATGCTCAACGAGCAGCACACCCGGGAGCCGAGCGCGCTCGAGGTCATGTTCGCCACCCACCCCATGAGCTCCGAGCGGCTGGCCACCGCCCGCCAGACCGTGAACAAAAAATATTACGGGGCCAGGAAGTACGCCTTCTACCGCGAGCGGTACATGGACAACACCGTGGACCTGCGCAAGCTCGGCCCGGCCATCCGGGACATGCAGGACGCGGAAAAGCTCGGCGGCGAGAAGAAGTACGCCGAGGCCCAGGACAAGATGGGCCAGGCCCTGAAGCTGGCCCCCAACGACTATACCGGCCTGCTGCTCATGTCCAAGCTGCTCATCGCCCAGGAGAAATACAACGCGGCCCTGCCCTATGCCGAGCACGCCCGCGACGTCTATCCCGCCGAACCCCAGGCCAGCCAGGTGGCCGGGGTGCTCCAGCTTAAGGCCAAGAAATACGACCAGGCCCTGGCCAGCTTCGAGGCCTACGACAAGGCCCTGCCCGGCAACCCCTACGTGGGCTTCTACAAGGGCTACGCCCAGGAGGGCATGGGCCACCGCCGGGACGCGGCCGAGGCCTACTACAAGTTCCTCCAGAAGGTGAACAAGGGAGAGCAGGCCCAGCACGCCTACAACCGCCTGGTTGAGTGGGGGTATGTGAGGTAGGCGGCTTCCGATAGCGGGCCATCTGCACATTTTCTTCCGGCCGGGGCGAATCAAAGCCTCTTCCGAGGGCGCGAGAGCGTCGGGGAGAGAGCCGCTGTCGGGTGCCGCGCACCCGAGCCGCTCCAAGGCGGGCGTTGGTCGGGAATGGTGCCCCTGTTGCTTCGAGGCGTTGGAAACAGTGAACCCTGCCGCCGGACGGGTGATTGTCCGGCGGCAGGGCTTTTCTTTTTTTCGGGGCGGGTGGATTCTACCGGGCTCCGGCGTCAAGGAACGCGAACGGTTTCACCGGGGCGCCCAGCCGGGCGGCGTCGCCGGAAAACGGTTTGCCGTCGACCAGCAGGACGGAGCCCTGTGTCAGGCTGATTTTTTGCGTCGAGGCCTTGGGCGAGAAATCGATCTCGTCCAGGGGAATCCAGACAAGGTAAGGGCTGCGCGGGGACTCGAAGTAGTAGACCTTGTTCTTCTGGTCCGAGACCGCGCGCCATTGCGTCGAACTGATGTTGGGTTGGCCCGGCGTGGTGATGCCCAGGGGCACGGACACGTTGCGGATCACGCCGAACGCGCTGGCCAGCGCCTCGTTGATGTCGGCGGTCTGCGGAATCGCCTTGATGTAGAAGGAGGCCCGGACAAAGCGGTCGCTCGCCCGGTTGGTACCGGGGAGCATGGTGGTCCCGCCGATGGCGTCCCAGTAGGCCGTCAGGGCGAGCTGCTGGTCGAAGGTGGGCGAGTTGGTCATGACCTGGAACCGGCGGCCGTGATGGATGACCAGGCGGCCGTCCAGGTATTCGAATATGGCCGAATCGCCGCTCGGGTCGGAGATCGCCAGGTGCGCGGTCCCGGCGTGTCCGTCCGGGGTGCTGGGCGCGGCGATGTAGAACGCCGCCTTGCGCAGCTCCTCCACCGCCTCGGCCACGGTGGCGAAGCTGTCCAGGACGTATTGGCCCCAGGCCGACAGGGACAGGGCCTTCTTGCCCGGGACCGGCTTACCGTAATCGGATTCCGCCAGATAGAGGACGTTGGCCACCAGGCCGGCCTCGTTCATGCCGTCGATGGTGGTCACGTCCCATCCGGCCACGGTCACGCTGCCGTATTTCGACGTCCAGCGGAGGGAATCCGCTCCGGCGGCACCGTCCCGTTCGATCCCCCGGGGGTAGATCCAGAGGTTCGAGTGTTGCGAGCCCGCCCAGTCGTTCGAGCGGGTCGTGATGACGGTATCCTTCGGGCCGAGATAGGTGGCCCGGCTGCAGGCGGACGCCTCGCGCGGGCGGGCCAGCAGAACCACCGCGAATACCGCCAGGGCCGCCACCAGGCCGAATACCGGCAGATTGCTTGTCGTCAGATGCATCGTATAAGCTCCTTCATGACGTCTACGGAATGTCGTGTCCGGTGATCCGCACCCTGCGGGGCGGCGTTAGCCGCCGCACTTGGTATAGGCGCAGGATTTGCACATGTGGCAGCCTTCCTCGAAGACCAGGGGCTCGCCGCATTCGGGGCAGAGCTCGCGGCCCAGGGAGGCGACTCCGCCGTCCACGTGGTCGCCGCTCAGGTAGCGGGATTCGAACACGTAGGCGATGGCGTCCGGGATGGACTTGACCAGGTGCTTCTTCATGAATTTCGGGTTCTCGCCGCCGATGCCCTTGAGCTGCTGGACGATCTCGCGGACCTCCACGCCGGAGCGCAGGGCCAGGGAGACCAACCGGCCGATGGCCTCGGCCTTGGCGGTGATGGAGCCGCCGGACTTACCGATGGTGGCGAAGACCTCGAACGGCTTGTTGTCCACCTCGTTGACGGTCAGGAAGAGCATGCCCAGGCCGGTGGGGATCTTCTGGGTGAAGCCGTAGATGACGTCCGGGCGGTCCTTGACGATGGACCGGCCCTTGGCGGCCTCCTCCTTTTTCTTCTCGGCCTCGCCGGTGCACAGGACCTGGGAGGTCTTGGACCCGTCGCGGTACACGGTCACGCCCTTGCAGCCGTACTCGTAGGCCTTCCAGTAGATATCCCAGATGTCTTCCTTGGTGGCGGAACCGGGCAGGTTCACGGTCTTGGAGACCGCGTTGTCCGTGTATTTCTGGAAGGCGGCCTGCATCTTCAGGTGCCAGATGGGCTCCACGTCCATGGAGGTCACGTAGACCGAGCGCAGGTGCTCGGGCAGGTGATCCATCTTCTTGATGGAGCCGACCTTGGCGATCTCCTCCATGAGCTTGCCGGAGTAGGCGTCGGCGTTTTTCAGGGCGGCCTCGAAGTACTGGTTGGTCTCGACCAGCTTGTCGTTGTCCATGACGTTGCGCACGAAGGACAGGGCGAAGAGCGGCTCCACGCCGGACGAGCAGCCCGCGATGATGGACAGGGTGCCGGTGGGCGCGATGGTTGTGGTCGTGGCGTTGCGGTACGGGCCGAGGTTGGCCGCGCCGAAGGTGGACTCGGGATAGGTCGGGAACTGGCCGCGTTCGGCGGCCAGCTGTTTGGAGGCGCTGCGCGACTCGGCCTGGACGAACTTCATGACCCGCTCGGCCATGTCCACGGCGGTCTGGGAGTTGTAGGGAATGTTCAGCTGGTAGAGCAGGTCGGCCCAGCCCATGACGCCCAGGCCGATCTTGCGGTTCTTGCGGACCGTGTCGGTGATCTGCTGCAGCGGGTAGACCGAGGCGTCGATGACGTTGTCCAGGAAGCGCACGGACAGGTGGATGATCCGTTTGAGCTCGTCCCAGTCGATCTCGGAGTCCTTGCCGTTCTTGCCCTTGGCGAAGCACAGGCCGAGGTTGATGGAGCCCAGGTTGCAGGCCTCGTAGGGCAGCAGGGGCTGCTCGCCGCACGGGTTGGTGGATTCGATCTCGCCGAGCGTCGGGGTCGGGTTGTCGCGGTTGATGCGGTCCAGGAAAACGATGCCGGGGTCGCCGGACTCCCAGGCCTTCTGGACCAGGATGTTGAAGACCTCGCGGGCGTTGAGCTTGCCCACGGCCTGGCCGGTGTTGGGCGCGATCAGGTCGAAGTCCGCCTTTTCGTGCACGGCCTGCATGAAGGCCTCGGTCAGGCCCACGGACAGGTTGAAGTTGTTCAGGTCGCCGTCGCGCTCCTTGGCCTTGATGAACTCCATGATGTCCGGGTGGTCGATGCGCAGGATGCCCATGTTGGCCCCGCGCCGGGTGCCGCCCTGCTTGATCTGCTCGGTGGCGCAGTTGAAGATTTTGAGGAAGGACAGCGGGCCCGAGGCCACGCCGCCGGTGGAGCCGACCACCGAGTCCTTGGCCCGCAGGCGGGAGAAGGCGAAGCCCGTGCCGCCGCCGGACTTGTGGATCATGGCCGCGTGCTTGACCGCGTCGAAGATGCCCTCGATGTCGTCCTCCACGGGCAGGACGAAACAGGCGGCCAACTGGCCCAGGCCGGTGCCCGCGTTCATCAGGGTCGGGGAGTTGGGCAGGAAGCGGTAGGAGGTCATCAGGTCATAGAAATCCCGGGCCAGCTTGGCGGGCTTGGTGGAGGAGTTCTCGTACTTGGCCTCCTCCGCGGCGATGGCAGAGGCCACCCTCCAGAACAGCTCCTTGACCGTCTCGTAGACGATCCCTTCCGTGTCCTTGCGCTGATACCTGCGCTGCAAAACTATCTTTGCGTTTTCATTGATGATCGGGTCCGGAAGATTGGCGGGCATTTTGAGTTCTGGCATGAGGAAACCTTTGTAACTGATTAAAATACTTAAAAATTATTGGTAGTCGCAACGACGATAGTTGCTGGCGTTAGAGAATGTCTAGACTACAGAAACCGGTCTAAAAACGCCAGCCAAAATTCGGTTTCACGAACAAAAAACCGGGGAGCCCGCATGGTCCGGGAGTTCCCGGCCGGGGCGACAGGTGAGAATCAGTACTATTTCAAAGTCGTCTTGTCGAGGGCGAAGATTCTGTCGCCGCAGGGGGAGAAAAAGGCCCCCGCGCCGGAGACGCGGGGGCCGGTTCGGTCAGCCGGTCTAGGACGGTTTGCGGAAGACGTGGAACTGGTAGCCGTATGCGCCGGGATGGCGGCGGTAGAGGGCGATCTCGTGGCGGGTCATGTCGATGATGGCCCGGCCGTCCGGGTCGTCGCCGTAGACCGGCTCGATGGCGTCCAGCCGCGCCTCCACGTCGCTGTAGAAGGCGTCCCAGCAGGCCGCGTCGATGGTGAAGCCGCCGAGCACGTCATAACCCGCCTTGCGTGCGGCTTCATTGTTGGCCTCGGCGGTGCGCATGGCCGGGTAGCCCCGGGCCCAGAACTCGCGCAGTTCTTCCGGCGCGGACTCGGGGGCGATGAGCCAGACCGCGTCCGTGATGCACAGGCAGCCGCCGGGCTTGAGGAATCGCTTCCACTGGGCGAGGGCCTTGTCCACGCCCAGAATGTAGGCCGCGCCCTCGCACCAGATCAGGTCGAAGGATTCGGGCTCGGCCCGGATGTCGCCCATGTCCATGACCGCCGCGATGACCCGGTCGGCCACCCCGGCCGCCTTGGCGCGTTCGATCAGCGCGTCGAGGAAGGGCCGGTACACCTCGGTGGCCGTGACCGTGCCGCCGGAGATTTGCGCCAGGGGGATGGTCGCCCCGCCCGAGCCGCAGCCGAGTTCCAGGATCTCCGGCTTGTCCGGCAATCCCCGGCACAGGCGGTAGGCCCGTTCGGTCATGGCGTGACTGCCCGGACCCTCGCGGTCCAGCCCCTCGTATATCTTGAAGAACAGTTCCATAAATCTTCCTGACTCCCTGTTGAGGTTGAGGATTTCGTGGGGCGCGGCGGCCATGGCCCGGATGGCCGATATCTCGGGGGGCGGGATGCGCAGGGCGCGTAGGAAGAGCTCGTGCTTGTCCGGGTCGCTGCGCTCGAAGCGGACGTGCCAGTTGCGCATGTCCGCCTCGGTGAACCCGGCCGAGGCCAGCAGGGAGACCCAGGTGGCCTTGTCCATGGCCTCGGCCTCGGCCAGCAGGTCGGCCCGGCCGAGCAGTCCGGCCACCAGACGCTGCTGCTCCCGCAGCCCGTCCATCTCCCGGTTCAGCTCCCTGAGCCGGTTCTCCAGCGCCCCGGCCACCGAGGTCCCGGCGTGCCCGTCGAGCATGCGCCGGATCTCGTCCAGGGCGATGCCCGCCCGCCGGTACTCGCGGATGCGCGCCAGCCGGGCGTCGTCCGCGTCCGAGTAGTGCCGGTACTCGCCCTTGGCGTGGCCGGTCGGGCGCAGCAGCCCGATGCGGTCGTAATAGAGCAGGGTCGAGCGCGACAGCCCGTGCCGCTTGGCCAGTCGTCCCACCGTGTACATGTCCGCGTGCTCCTTTCGTGTCTTAGGTCAGCATTTCGCCGGTTGCCAGATAGTGGCCGAGCATGCGCTCGAGCAGCGCCGTCTGGGCGGCGAAGGTTTCGGGCTTGCCGTCGAGCCCTTCGTTGCCCGCCTCGGTCAGGGCCGTGACGTGGTGCGTCCAGGTCAGCCGGGTCCCGCCGCCCTCGGGCGAGAGCCCGATGACGAAATGGATGACCCGGTCCGGGCCCGTGCGCACGAACTCCAGCCGTTTACACGGCTCGTACCGGCTGGTCAGCCAGACCTCGGGCCCATGGTCCGGGAAATCGGTGCGAAACACGCAGCCGAGTTCGTTGACGCCGGATTCGCTGCGCAGAACCTCGCAGCGCCAGTGGGCGATCCAGTCGTATTCGCGCACCGGGCAGAGCAGGGGCCAGATGGCCTCGGCCGGATGATCCAGAAACATTTCAGCCGAAACCGTGAGGTGTCCGGGGGTGAATTCAGCCATGATCCTCTCCTTTTGGTTGGTGGTTGCTCCGTCATGGCTGCACTGTGAACCCATAGACAGGTCAAGCCGCTCGGCAACTTTTTTCCCGAGAGGGGAAGAACGCGATTTACCTCCGATTTTTTTTAGTCTATTGGCAAACCAGCGGTCCTGTACATCAATCATACTATAAAGTGAGCTTTTCCATGCGAATTTCCGAACGTCTGGCGAGAATCAAGCCGTCCGCCACCTTGGCGGTGAACACCAAGGCGCTGGAGCTGCAGGCCCAGGGGCGCGAGATCATCAGCCTGGCCGTTGGTCAGCCCGATTTCAGCACCCCGGTCAACGTCTGCGAGGCGGCCAAGGCGGCCCTGGACGACGGCTTCACCCGGTACACCGCCGTTCCCGGCATCCCCGAGCTGCGCGAGGCCGTGGCAGGGTACTACGGAAGGTTTTACGGCGCCAAGGCCGAAGCGGCCAACGCCATCGTCTGCAACGGCGGCAAGCAGGTCCTGTACAACCTGATCATGGCTCTGGTGAACCCCGGCGACGAGGTGCTCATCCCGGCCCCGTACTGGGTCAGCTACCCGGCCATGGTCCAACTGGCCGACGGCGAATCCGTGTTCGTGCCGACCACTGCCGACGACGGCTATCTGGTCACCCTGGAGGGGCTGGAGGCCGTGCGCACGGACAGGACCAAGGTGCTCATCCTCAACTCGCCGTCCAACCCCACGGGCTGCTGCTACACCCAGGTCCAGGTGGAGGCCATCGCCGAGTGGGCGCGCAAGCATGATATCTTCATCATTTCGGACGAGGTCTATGACCGGCTGGTCTACGCCCCGTTCGAGCCCGTCTCCCTGGCCAAGACCTGGGAGATGTACCCCGAGACCATCGCCATCGTGGGCGCGCTGTCCAAGTCGTTCTGCATGACCGGCTGGCGCGTGGGCTACGCCCTGGCCCACGAGGACCTGGTCAAGGCCATGACCAAGATCCAGGGGCAATCCACGGCCAACATCAACTCCATCACCCAGCGCGCGGCCCTGGCCGCACTGACCGGCCCGTGGGACATCGTGGAGGAGATGAAGCGGTCCTTCGTCCGCCGCCGCGACCTGGCCTACGAGATCATCACCGGCTGGGGCGCGACCTGTCCCAAGCCCGACGGGGCGTTCTACCTCTTCCCGGTGTTGGACAAGTTCTACACCGACGACGCGCCGGACTCGGCGGCCATGTGCACCAAGATTCTCGAAGAGGTCGGGGTGGCCCTGGTGCCGGGATCCGCGTTCGGCGACGACAAGTGCATCCGCTTCTCGTACGCCGTGGACGACGAGGTGCTGAAGTCGGCCCTCGCCAAGGTGGGGTCGGTGCTGCTCGGGAAATAGGCCGGGCATCACGGTCTCGTCGAAATTGAGAGATAAGGAAGGCCGCCCGTTGGGGCGGCTTTTTTTGTGGGATAAGATGCGCGGCTGCGGCACGCGAGAGCCGCCGTGCGGGCTGCGCCCGCACTTGCTCCATGCCCTGCGCGGGCGGCGGTTCTTTTTTGCTTGCCCAAAAAAGAACCAAAAAAGGGCCTTGCGCGCGGTGTGGCCGCCCGAGGGATCGCCGGCGAGAATCCGATCCGCTCGGGGCGGCTCCACACCGGGAAAAGTAGAGGGCGCACCTTTCCGGAAGGCGAGCCGCTTTGGAAGTACGCCGGGTCCCGTGGGGAGAGCCGCCACCCCTTCGCGGTCGGCTTCTAGGCCGTCGATCCAGGGCTCGAGCCAGTTTGCTCCTCTTCGGTCTTTCGGATGTGGCGAGCGTGGATTATCGGGAGGGTGCACTTCCGTTTGTGACGCCCTGCAAAGAGAGCCGCTGTTGGACGCGGGGCGTCCAAGGCGCTCCACTGAGCTTGGAAGGGCTGGGGGCCGAGCGTGATGACGGGCCAAACGCGAGGGGCTGAGACAACTTACAGCGACGGACAATCGGAAGCGGGGCCTAGAGCCCGTGCCCGGCGGCGAAGCGCAGGCTGGATCGCGTCTGCGCAGCAGACATCCACCCAGCCAGCGAAAGCCGCTACGGGCTCTTGGCTCCGCTTCCGCGAACTAGTCCAAAAAGCGCAGTTTTTGCTTCCTTTTTTCTGCGCCAGCAAAAAAGGAAGTCGCCGTAAAGGCGAAACACCGAGTAGGGAGAACGCGCACTCCCCCACCGCGCATGCGCGCAATCCAAATGGAGCTCCTCCCTTCCCCAAAAAAACAAGACGGCGCGCCATGCTCATGCACGGCGCGCCGTCTTGTCTCGGCATCGGGGGGGCGGGGCCCCGCCTGCTATTCGTACAGCTTGTCGAGCTCTTCGTACACGTAACGCATGTACATCATCTTGGGGGAGCCGCCCATGGCTACCGCAAGCAACCCCGCGTCGATGATCTCGTCCTTGGTCGCGCCGCAGGTCACCGCGTTCTGCACGTGGAGCGAGATGCACATGTCGCACTGGGACAGGATGGAGCAGGCGATCAGGATCAGGGACTGGTACTTGTCCTCGATGGCGCTGCCCTTCTTGATGGCGGCGGTGAACCCCTGGTACGCCTTGAAGACGTTGCGGCGGTTCTTATTCATCTGGCGGAAAAGTTCAGTCGCTTTTTCAGCGGGTTCCGGCATTGCGGCTCCTTGATTAGTAGAGTCCGGTCCAGGAGAACGTCTCCTGGACCGGGCCTATGAGAGGGAGAGAGTCCCGATTGGGTTGACCATTGGGTACATTCAAAAAATCAGGCTGTAAAGCGGAAAAAAGAGGAAAAAAATGTCTTTTTGAAGAATATTGTTGCGGATTTTTTCAAATGGACAACCGATTCCGCGTCTTAGGGCGGAATCGGCCGATTTCGCTTTCCCTTCGGAAAGGGGGCTAGTCTTCCTTGCCGTGGACCAGGGTGTAGAGCGCGCCCTTGCGGTCCAGAAGCTCCTGGTATTCGCCCTGTTCGACGATGCGGCCCGCCTTGAGGACCACGACCTTGTCGTAATAGGGCAGCATGTCCAGGCGGTGGATGACCGCCAGGACCGTGGACTTGCCCTTCCAGTTGGTGGTCAGGATGTTCTGCACCCGGGCCTGGGACTTGTTGTCCAGGGCGGCCGTGGCTTCGTCCAGGATGAGCACGGGCGGGACCTTGAGGAAGGCCCGGGCCAGGGCCACCTTCTGGCGCTGTCCGCCGGACAGCCGGTCGCCCATGGAGCCCACCTGGAAGTTCAGGCCCATCTCCACCACGGGCTCGAGCGCGCCCTGCATGATCAGGGCCTGCATGATCCGGTGGTTCAGTTCCTCCTCGGCCCCCTGAGCGTCGGTACGCACGCGGCCGAACAGGATGTTGTCCTGGATGTTCAGGGCGTCGATGTACTTGTCGTGGGTGAAGAAGGTGAAGGAGCCGGGGTAGCGATCGGTGACCAGGTCCATGAAGTCCTGGCGGGAGCGGACCACGCGGTTGGCGAAGCCCTTGTCCAGAACCACCTGTTTGTGGATGCCGGGGATGAATCCCATGGCCAGCTTGACGATCAGGCCCTGCTCCTGTTCGGACAGAGGCTCGCCAGAATCCAGGCGGTTGGCCACCTTCTGGTAGTCGCCGTACTCGGCCTCGGGGATGGGACAGTTGCGGAAGTCCTCGTGGATGGGCTCGGGGCCGAGCTCATCCGTGACCACGCGGGCCAGGGTCTCGCCCAGGACGGTCAGGTGCGCGCTCAGCCCGTGGTTCTCCAGGAACGTCTGGAACTCGGGATGGGCGTGCAGGTGCTCCTGGTCGAAGGGCTCCATGTTGGCCGCGCCGAAGGCGATGTTCTCGGCCACGGTCATGTACTGGGAGTAGGACTCCATGTCGAAGAATTCGATGTGCTCGGCCACGTCCGCGTACATGCCCGCCTCGCCTTCCTGGAACTCCTTGCGCGAGGCCAGGATGGCCTCCTTGAGGGTCTGGCTGTCGGCCTCGGGGTCCAGCCGGGAGCGCAGGGCGAAGGCCAGCACGTCGGTGAACAGCCCCACCTGCTGGGTGATCTTGATCAGGTCGTCCAGGCTCGGCTCGTCGCCGCCCGGACAGTGCCCGCCCTGCATGGCCAGGGAGCGGCAGGAGTAGAGCAGGTTCTCCTTGACCGTGCCGTCGAAGATGAACGGGTGCTGGGCGACCATGCCCAGGTTGTAGGAGATGTCCTGCTTGGTCAGCTCCGCGACCTCGCGGCCGCCGAGCAGGACGCTGCCGCCCGTGTACTTGTAGAGCTGGGCCACGCACAGGGCCAGGGTGGACTTGCCCGAGCCCGAGAAGCCGACCAGGGCCACGTGCTCGCCGCCCTTGATCTTCAGGGAGACGTTGTCCAGCAGCCGGACGTTGCCGCCGACCACGAAGGATAGGTTGCGGATCTCCACGTCGTTATCCAGATGGTAGGGGTCGCGCCCCTCGGTGAACTGCTTGAACTCGGGGGCGTGGTCGAAGGCGCGCATGATCTGCTTGTAGCGCACGGAGCTGTCCTGGTAGACCTGCCAGAACTCCATGAGCTCCTTCCACGGGTCGTAGAGCTTCTCGTAGGCGGACAGGAAGGCCACGATGGCGCCCACGTCGAACCGGCCCTGGATGGCGTACCAGCCGCCGATGAGGAAGAGGACGAACGGCCCCAGGCTCATGAAGAAGTTGTTCACGAACTTGATGCCGAACTTGATGCCGTTTTGCAGCACCGTGGCCTTGTAGAGCTTGTCCAGGATCTTGGAAAAGCGCTTTTTCTCCAGCGGGATGGACGCGTTGGAGTGGACCTCGTGCACGCCGGAGATGGCCTCGCCCACCAGCCCGGAGAGGGCCTGGGTGTGCTTGATGCGGCGGCGATTGGCCCGACGGAAATATGTCTGGATGCGCGGCAGGACCGCCAGCTCTATGGGGTAGATGGCGATGGAGATCAGCCCGATGGTCGGGTTGAGGTTGATCATGTACCCGGCCATGGCCAGGAAGGTCAGGACGTTGACCGCGGGCACGGCCACGGCCTGGCCGATGAATGTGGCCACCGGGATGAACTCGGTGATCAGGTACGAGATGACGTTGCCGGGCGAGGTGCGGCGGTAGAACTGCACGGGCAGGGAGAGCAGGTGTTCGTAGAGCCGCTCGCGGATGTACTTGAGGGCCCGCTCCCCGATGTGCACCTGCATCAGGTTGATGACGAACTTGAGAATCGCGGCCAGGGTCACGGAGCCGATGTACAGGGCGCTGTAGCGCCACAGGGCCGGGACGTCCTTCATGCCGATGGCCTGGTTGATGATCCTTTTCTGCATCTCCAGCGGGACCACGCGCATGGCCACGGTGATCACGATGATGCCCACCACGATCAACTGCAGCGGGACGCTCTTGTACAGGACCCAGGAATAGAGGGAGGTTTTGGTGATGCGTTTTTGTTCGTTGGGGTGCGGCATGGGTCATCCGTTTTTCAGGTTCGCGACTTTTCGGGTATAAACGGTCCGTGTCCCTTTTCCAAGCATTATAATGGAAATGGAAGGCTGGGCGGTGGACATCTCCCCCTCATCTGTGGTCAAACGGCAAGAGCGGCGCAAACGGCGGTGAGGCGTCCGGAAATGCGTATGAAGATATCCCTCAGATTGAAATTCTTTGCGGTCCTCCTGGCCTTCAGCCTGGCGCCCATCTTCATCTCGCGCGGGCTCATGAGCAATGCCTCCCGCGACGTCATCGAGGAAACCGGAAACCAGACCCGGCGCGAGCTCCTGGGCATCATGTCCAACGAGTTCGAGTACACGGCCTCCTCGCTGCTGTCGCTGATGGAGCGCGGTTCCCAGGCCATGCGGCTGGCCACCATCGGCGTGGCCCGCGAGGTGGAGGACGCCATGAGGAAGACCCCGGCCGCAGGCGGTCCGGCGCCCTTCATGGCCAACGACTTCGGCGACCCGGACCTGACCCCGCCCGACGCGGCCCGGCGGCAGGGCTACTCCCGGCGGACCATGGAGAACGGGCAGGAGCTCATCCAGGTCAGCTTCGACCACCCCACCTTCCACCTGGCCGTCCACGTGGACGAGCGGGCCGTGGAGCCCGAGATGCGCCGCCTGCTCCTGGCCATGCCCGGCATCAAGACCATCTTCCGGAACCTGGCCAAGGCCCCGTTCTGGATCAACGTGGTCATGGAGTCCGGGGTGATGATGACCTATCCCGGCCACGGTCGGCTGCCGATCCGGTACGACGCCCGCCTTGAGGAGTGGTACCGCAAGGCGCGGGACACGGACGACTGCCGGTGGTACCACACCGTGGACCCGGCCAGCCGGTTCGTCGTCAACAAGGTGGCCTTCCCCCTGCGTGACGCGTCCGGCCGTTTCATCGGGGCCGTGTCCCTCGACATCCCAGCCCACACCATGATGCCGGGCGAACGGCTCGAGGCCCGCTGGGGGGGCGAGGTGCGCACCTTCCTGGTGGAGCGCATCCCCGAGGGCCAGCCCACGGACAAGGGGTTGCCCATCCTGGTCCAGCTCGAACCCAACGAGAAGGGCCGCCGCCACTGGAGGAGCGCGGTGGAGCAGGAGTACCTGACCTTTGACGAGCCCGTGGGCTACGAGATTCTGCTCCACGCCCTGGACACCCGCGACTCCGGCGTGGTGGACGTCTCCTACAAGGGCGCGCCGTCCCTGTGCGCCTTCGCCTCCACCGACACCTTTTCGTTCCTGGTCATCGCGCCCAAGACCGTGGTGGCCAAGCTGCCCAATGAGGTCGCCGGCACCCTGCAGAACCTGTTCACCGAAATGCGCGTCCTGGCCTCGATCATTTCCGGGGTCATGCTGCTCGTCACCGGGCTCATCGCCTGGTTCGGCTCGCGGGCCATCACCAAACCCCTGTTCGGCATCGTCGCGGTGGCCCGGCGGCTGACCCGGGGCGATTTCTCCGCGCGCATCGATCAGCGCACCGGGGACGAGCGCGACGACCTCATCCAATCGATCAACGAGATGGGGCCCAAGCTCAAGGAGCTGATGCACCTGAACCGGGACATGGAGGTGGCCCAGGAGGTCCAGCGGCTGCTGCTGCCGGGCGCGGAGCCGGAGCTGTCCGGGTTCGACATCTCCGGGGGCATCCTCTACTGCGACAAGACCGGCGGCGACTACTACGATTTCCTGAAGGTCTGCCGCAGGGAGCCCCCCTGTCTGGCCGTGGTCGTGGGCGACGTGTCCGGCCACGGCATCCCCTCGGCCCTGGTCATGGCCGCGGCCAGGGGCCAGCTGCACACCCTGTCCAACGTCGAGATGGTCCCGCACGAACGGATGGGCGCCATCAACCGGGTGCTCGCGCACGACCTGGACGGCACCGGGCGGTTCCTGACCCTGTTCTATCTCCAGCTGACGGCGGACTCGGGCCGGGTCCGCTGGGTCCGGGCCGGGCACGACCCGGCCATACGCTACACCCCGGACACGGACTCGTTCGGCGAGCTGCACGGCGAGGGGCTCCCGCTGGGCGTGGTCGAGGACTACGCCTACGAGACCAGCGAGGCCACGCTCGCGGAGGGCGAGGTCCTGGTCATGGCCACGGACGGCGTGTGGGAGGCCCGCAACGGTGATGGTGAAATGTTCGGCAAGAAGAGAATGCTTGCCATCATCAGGGAGAACGCCCATAAATGTGCGGAGGACATCCGCCTGGCCATGATGGCCGCGGTGGAGGCCTTTCAAGGGAACGGCCAGGAGGACGACATCGCTGTCGTCGTGGTCAAGAAGGGAACAGGCGGCGCGTCCATGGCTCGGCATTCCATCTCCTTTCGCATGACCAACAAGGAAAACTGCTTCAAGTGCTTCCAGCCCAAGGTGGAAGCCTTCGGGATTGAGCACGGCCTGCACCCCAAGATCATCTTCCACCTCACCCTGGTCCTGGACGAGTTGATCACCAACATCATCTCCTACGGATACGCCGATTTCAACGTGCACCCCATCGACGTGACCATCGCCCTTCAGGGCGACCGGCTGACCATTCGCGTGGAGGACGATTCCGAGCCCTTCAACATCCTGGAGGCCCCGGATCCCGAACTGGACCTGCCTCTGGACCAGCGCACCAAGCCCGTGGGCGGCCTGGGCATCCACCTGATCAAGAACATGGTGCACGGCATTCATTACAAACGGGAAAACGGCAAGAACGTGCTGACCCTGCACAAGGACATCAGCAAGACCCACTGCCCGGTGCAGGGCTAGGGACCATAGGGAGGGAGAGAATGGCTTTGAATCAGATCGACGAAGGCGGGGTGGTCATCCTCGCCGTGGACGGCAACCTCGACGGCGAGGGCACCCAGGCCCTTGAGGAGAAGGTCCTGGGCCTGCTCGAAAACGGCACCACCAAGCTGTTGTTCGACTTTTCCGGCCTGGACTACATCAACAGTTCGGGGCTGCGCGTATTGGTCCTGGCCTACCAGCGCCTCAAGAAGAACTCCGGCCTGGTGGCCATCTGCGGCGTCAAGGACTACATCCAGGAGGTCTTCGAGGTCTCCGGATATGACAAGATATTCCCGCTTTATCCGAACAGGGGCGACGCCCTCTCGGGCATGTAGCCGCGCCATCGCGGGCCACGGATCGTTTTCTGCGGCATGGAATCGGCCGCGCTCCGAAATGGGGCGCGGCCGCTTTTTTATGGCCAAAGGCGCATGTCCGGCGCGGCCGCGGCGGCTCCTTGCGATGCCGCCCGCCTATTCCGGTTGCCCTTCCATGTCGAGCAGCCGCCTTTTCCTGTCCAGGCCCCAGCGGTAGCCCGCCAGCGCGCCGGACTTGCGCAGGACGCGGTGGCAGGGGATGGCCACGGCCAGGGGGTTGGCGGCGCAGGCGGCGGCCACGGCGCGGACGGCCCGGGGGGCGTCCAGAGCGCGGGCCACGTCGGTGTAGGTCCGGGTCTCTCCGACCGGGATGCGGGCAAGCTCCCGCCAGACGCGCTGCTGGAAGGCGGTGCCCTGGATGTCGAGCGGCAGGTCCAGGCCCTGGTCCGGGCGGCGGACAAAGGCGGCCACCTCGGCGAGCAGCGGGGCGAGGTCGTTTTGTGCGTCGCGCAGGTCGGCCTCGGGGAAGCGTTCGCCCAGGGCCTGGATCAGGTCCTCTCGGGAATCGCCGAACTCGATGGCGCAGACGCCCTGGTCGGTGAAACCGGCCAGGACCAGGCCGAGGAAGCAGTCGGCGGTGGCGAAGCGGATGGTCAACCCCTTGCCGCCCCGGCGGTAGGCGGCGGGCGGCATGCCCAGGGTTTGGCCTGCGTGTTCGTAGAACCGGCTCGGCGCGCCGAAGCCCGCCGCGTAGATGGCCTCGGTCACGGACCGCCCCTGGGCCAGCGCCTCGCGGACCCGCTCGTCGCGCACCGCCTGGGCGTATTCCTTGGGCGTGATTCCGGTGCGGGCCTTGAACAGGCGCTGGAAATGGGACGGGCTCAAGCCCGCCTCGCGGGCCAGGTCCTCGAGGGACGGCGGGGGCGCGTCGTCGGCCAGGGATCGTTCGATGGCCCGGCAGGCGGCGGCCACGCGGGCGGACCGCATGTCCTGGTGTGCCGGGTCGTCCGGACGGCAGCGTTTGCACGGGCGATACCCCGCCCGCTCGGCCTGTGCCGGGGTCTCGAAGAAGCGCACGTTGTCGGGGTTGGGGGCGCGGGACGGGCAGCCGGGGCGGCAGTAGATGCCGGTGGTGGCGACGGCGTAGACGAACCCCGAGGCCGAGGCGTCGCGGTCCAGGACCGCCCGGAGGCGGTCGTCGTATGGTGATTGCTTGCTGTTCATGGCTGAAAGATAGCCGCAAGCGCCGGGCAAAACCATCCGTTTCTTGCGCCGCAATCAGGAACGCCGGGGGCCAACGAAAAAACCCGCCCGTCCACAACGGACGGGCGGGCCTGTATGGCTGGTGAGGCTGGCCTTTAGAAGCTGTAGCCGAGCGCCGCGCGCATTTCGGCGGGGATGACGGCATCCTGGCCGGGCTCAAGGGCCTTCCAGGGCGCACCGGCTTCCTTGCGGGAGGCCTTCACTTCCTCAAGGTCGAACCCGTAGCGGGGCACATCGAACTGCTGGCCGGGGTAGATAAGATCGGGGTTCTTGATCTTGTCGCGGTTGGCCTTGTAGATCATGGGCCACATGAAGGGATCGTTGTACACGTGCTTGTACTCGGAAATCCACCACAGGCATTCGCCCTTGGTCACGGTGTGGGTAACAGGCAGCGCGTCGTACTCGGCCTTGTACACGGCCATGGGATCGACCACGGGCGCGGGGGCGGTCTCGACGACGACTTCCTTTTCTTCGACCACAACCACTTCGGGTTCGGTCTGCACTTTTTTGGAACAACCCCAGGCGAACATGACGCACAGGGCGATTGCCAGTAAAATCAGCTTTTTCATCAACGGCCTCCTCAGATAAAGCTCGTTTCAAAAGTTCCAGCTAAACGCTGGTTCATGTATGAATTCAATTGGACCAATTATCAATAATTTTCTTTTCTTGCAACACCATTTTGCTGGAAGGGTTTTCCTTGAGCGCCTCACCCACGGCATGGGCCGCCTCGTCCACCCAGCCGCCCAGACGCAGGGACTGGCTGGCCAGGATGTACATGCGCTCGCGCTCGTGCCCGTAGATGGCGAAGAGCAGCCCCTCGTACTCGTCGGCGAACACGGCGCGGACCAGATCGTTCTGGGAGAAGATGTACCGCGCCAGCAGCACGTTGTCGCTGTAGCGGTGCAGGTAGTAGGGGAGCAGTTGGCGGCACTTGGCGATGATGAACCGGATGCGGGCGATCTCGCGGCGCATGGACTCCTCGGTCTGGTTGAGGACCTGGAAGAGCTGTCCGGTGACGTCCTTTTCCGAGGCGTTCAGGTCGCCCTCGTACAGGCGGTGGAACCAGGGCGCGTAGTTCTGTTTCTGGTAGGCGTCCTCCTTGAGCTTCAGGGTCTCGTGGAAGATGTAGCCCAGTGCCCAGTCCAGGAACTGGCCGCCCAGCTGGGCGTGGGGGTCGTTGCGGAAGACGTGGTGGGCCGTGTCCTTCATGCGCCAGAGCAGCCCCTTGTTCATCTCGGTGCCGACCAGGTCCTTGAGCACGTCGAACTCGACGGTGCCGTCCTCGTCGAAGCGGATGAACTGCTGCTCCAACTGGTCGCAGGCCTGGCAGAAGAACTTGAACAGGTCCCGGACGAACTCCGGGTGCTTGGCCTGTATCCATGCTTTCGACATTGTCTTGCGCTCCTTGGGATTAGGCGGGGAAGATGACATCCACCCGCGCGCCGCCCTCTTCGGCGTTGCTCAAGGCCATCTCCGCGCCGTGGCTCTCGAAGATGGTCGAGACCAGGGCCAGCCCCAGGCCGGTCCCGGTGTCCTTGGTGGTGAAGAACGGGTCGCGCACCTGGTCCAGGTGGGCGGGGTCGAAGCCGGGCCCGGTGTCGACCAGGGTCACGTGCAGGCCCTTCTCGCCCCGGGCCGCCCGGATGGACAGCTCGCCCGGTCCGTTCATGGCCTGGAGTGAATTGGCCACCAGGTTGTAGAAGGCGCGGTAGAGCAGGTCCTTGTCGCCCCTGGTCGTCATGTCGCCGTCGAACTCGCGGTCCACGGTCACGCCGAGCTTCTCGCACTCGGGCTCCAGGAAGACGGCCACCTGGTCGAGGATGGACTTGACGTCCACGTCGTGCATGGCCGGTTTCTTGGGCCGGGCGTAGTCCAGGAACTCCGTGACCGTGCGCGACAGCCGCTTGGCCTCCTCGTGCAGGGCCTCGAGGATGCGCACGTTGGAGTTGTTCTCCTTTTTCGCCTTTTTCAGGATCAGCTCGGAGCTGGAGCAGATGATCCCCAGCGGGTTGCGGATCTCATGGGCCACGCCCGCGACCATGCGGCCCATGCCGGCCAGCTTCTCCTGCTGTTGCAGCTCGAAGATGAGCCGCTCCTTTTCGCGCAGCTGCCTGTTGGACAGCCGCTCGGCCCGGCGCAGCACGGTCAGGACCAGGAAGAAGAGGACCAGGGAGGTGACCAGGGAGAAGGCGATGATCAGCCGCTCGAAGTTCAGCGTGGCCAGGTAGTCGGCGGTGATGTCCTGCTGGAACTCCAGGATGCCCATGATCGGGTTGGCCTCCATGTCGGTCAGGCTGCGCTCCACCCGCAGGGGATAATAGGCGCGCAGGACCATGGAGCCGGGATCGAGATCGACCCGGAACAGGGAGGCGATCTTGGAGACCTTGGCCAGGATCTCCGCGCTGAACCCCTGGGTATCCCAGGTCTTGGTGACCATGTAGTCGGCGTCGCCCTTGTCGCCGACCTCGTCCTTGTTCAGCGAATAGGTGATGTTCCCCTCGCGGTCGTAGATGCGCAGACTCGACACGTGGAAGCTGTGGATGGTCGAGCGGACCACCTTGTCCATGGCGGCCGCCTGGTCCTCGTTGCGCAGCCGGATGGCCCCGAAGTTCAGCACCGTGGGGATGACGAAGCGGGTGAACAGCTGGTGGCTGACGTTTTCGGCCAGGAGCAGGGCGAAGGCCTCCTGCTTTTCGAGCAGGGTCTGTTCCGCGTACTTGGAAATGAAGAGCGACAGCAGCAGGCTGAAGCTCAGGATGATGACCAGCAGGGTCCAGGAGATGACCCGGACGAACTGGAGCGGGCTGCCGCCTTCCTCGCGATTATTCGGCAATGACTCAGAACTCCCGTAAATCTCGTTGTGCGGTCAGAAAACCGTTCAGGTCGGCCTTTTCCTCGGCGAGCCCGTCCGCGTTCATGCGCGCCTTGGCCAGCCGTTTGCCCAGCTCCACGGCGGGCTGGTCCAGGGGGTTGATGCCCATGAGCCAGCCGGTCAGGATGGTGGCCGCGCCGAGCAGTCCGATGAGCTTGCCCGCCTGTCTCGGTCCGTCCGTGCCCACCCGGATTTCCACCAGGGGCACGCCGTTCTTCGACAGGGCCATGCGCGTGCCCAGCCCCTCGGCCTGGATCAGCTCGCCGAAGTCCTTGCCCCGGACGTAGGCGAACTGGTCGGGCAGGTCGGCCGGGAACTTCGGTCCGGCGGGCAGGGACGGGCAGGTCAGGAACAGGCACGCCTTGTTGCGCACGCCGTCCATGAACATCTGGTTCACCGAGTGCTGGTCGGTCACGCCCACGGCGGGCACGGGCTGGCTGCCCTTGCCTTTCTTGCCGAGCGATTCGGCCCACAGCTGGGCGAACCAGTCCCCGAAGCTTGCCCACAAGGGGATATAGGCGAAAAAGATCATCTCCGTAAAGCCCTTGTCCATGAGCGCCGCGCCCCAGGCGGCCAGGCGGAAGGCCTGGGTCTTGGCCAGGGTTTCGCCGTTCAGCTCGGGGTCGGCCAGGACGTCGGCCACCTCCCGCGCTCCGGCCAGGAGGGCGTCGATGTCCATGCCCAGGAACAGGGCCGGGACCAGGCCCACGGCCGAGAGCACCGAGTAGCGCCCGCCGAGGTTGTCGGGCACGGGCAGAGCCTTGATGCCGTAGGCCTCGACCTCGCCGCGCAGGAACCCCTGCTTCTCGTCGGTGACCAGGAGCATGTGGCCGGCCCAGGCGTCGCCGAGCCGCTCCTTCATCCACTCCTTGATAATGAAATACTGGCCCACGGTCTCGATGGTCCCGCCGGACTTGGAAACCGTGACCACCACGGTCTTTTCGGGCGGGAGCCTGTCCATGTAGTCGGACAGCGCGTAGGCGTCCACGTTGTCCGCGATCCACAGCCACTTGCCGTCGTGGCCGGGGCGGTCCTGGCCGGGGTGGAAGGCCTTCTGCAGGGCGCGGGCGCCCAGGGCCGAGCCGCCGATGCCGAGCAGGAGCATGTGCTCGAACCCGTCGAGATACCCCTTGAGCCCGGCCAGCTGTTTCTTCAGCGCGGCTTCATAGGGCATGGTCAGGAAGGGCAGCCTGCCCGCGCCGGTCTCCTCGCGCAGGCGCGCGGCCATGTCGTCCGCCTTGTCTTGGTACGCCGCCATATCCAGTTGGTCGAGGTCCGCGTTGGTCCAGTCGAGTATGTCAGCCATGTCTTCCTCCGGATAGGGTCTTGTCTTCATGGGGTCGCGCGTCGGGCGCGATCAGGCCTGATGGTGCCGGATACCATACGGCACACTGTGGCCGAGAATACCATTATTTTGGAAAAATGTAAGGGCGCGCCCCGCGATCGGCTCAGGCGGGCGGCAGGGGGTCGCTGACCTCGGCCAGCCGCCGCGCGTAATGGGCGGTGTGCAGGGAAAGGTGCTCGTAGTAGTCCCGGACCAGGAATTCCAGGGTTAGGGGCTTGCCCTGCGACGTCCACCGGTTGCCCAGGGCCGCCTCGGGCGTGGTCGCGGCCAGGTGGAGCAGGAGCGCGTTGTACCGCCGCCAGAGGTCGGCGAGGGCGGCGAAGTCGAACCCGTCGTATCCCTGGGCCGCGACCCAGGCCTCGGCCTCGTAGCCCGGGAAGGCGTCGAGGTCGCCCAGGCGCAGCCGCGCGAACCGCTGGTGGTTGTTGGAGGCGGAATCCACCAGATGCCCGACGATCTCGGTCAGGGGCCAGGCGTCGGGCACGGGCCGGATGTGCGCCACCTCCGCCGGGGTCGCCGCGAGCAGCCGGTCAAAGGCGTCCACCTTCCCGCGCATGGCCGTGAGTTCGAACATCGTATCCTCCTAGTGTTTGCCGAAGAGCAGCCGTTGCAGGTCGGCCAGGGTCGGGGCGGTGGCCGAATGGCAGACCGGACCGTGGCCCAGCCGTCCGGCCTGCTTGAGGCGCACGTCGTGGGCGGCCACCGGGCGGACCTGTCCGTTCAAATCGATCTCGCCCCAGAAGACCGAGGCCTCGGGCAGGGGCTGGTCGTAGAAGGACGACATGACCGCGGCCACCACGGCCAGGTCCAGGCCGGGGTCCCTGGAGGCCAGCCCGCCGGTGATCTTGGCGTAGATGTCATGGCCGCTCAGGTTGAGCCGTAACCGTTTTTCGAGCACGGCCAGGAGCAGGTTCAGCCGGTTGGTGTCGAAGCCCAGCGCCGTGCGCCTGGGGATGGTCAGGAAGGACTTGGAGACCAGGGCCTGGACCTCCACGGCAAAGGGCCGCTGCCCGTCCACCGCCAGCGCCATGGCCGTGCCGGACAGGGACGGGTCCCGCGCGCCCAGGAAGAAGGTCGCCGGGTCCTCGACCACTTCGAGCCCCTGTTCCTTCATGGTGAAGACGATGAGTTCGTCGCTCGGCCCGAACCGGTTCTTGAGCACGCGCAGGATGCGCGAGAAGTGCTTGCGGTCGCCCTCCAGGTACAGGACCGTGTCGACCATGTGCTCGAGCAGCTTGGGTCCGGCGATCTGGCCGTCCTTGGTCACGTGGCCCACCAGGATGAGGGTGGTCCCGCACTTCTTGGTCTTCTCCACCAGCTCGCTCGACACGGCGCGCACCTGGCTGACCGAGCCGGGGATGCCTTCGGCCAGGGGCGAGGCCAGGGTCTGGACCGAGTCCACGATGAGCAGTTCCGGCGGGTTCGGCCCTTCGAGCACGGCCAGCCCGTCCTCGACCTTGTTGGTGGCCATGGCCATCAGCCCCGGCCCGAGCAGGCCGAGCCTGCCCGCCCTGGACTTGAGCTGGGGCAGGGATTCCTCGCCCGAAAGGTAGACCGCCGTGTGCCCCAGCCGCGCCTGGCTGCCCGCCAGCTGCAGCAGCAGGGTGGACTTGCCGATGCCCGGCTCGCCGCCCACCAGGATGGCCGCGCCCGGCACCAGCCCTTCGCCGAGCAGGTGGTCCAGGGAGGGCAGCCCGGACGGCCGGGCCCCGAGGTGTTCGCTCTCCAGCTCCTCCAGGAGCTGCGGCGAGGACTGCGACGCGGCCGCTCCCACCGGGACCGAACTTTTTTTCGAAACGGTCACGGCTTCGAGCGTGTTCCATTCCTTGCAGGATGGGCACTGGCCCTGCCAGCGGGGGGACTGCGCGCCGCAGGCGGCGCAACGGTAGGTTTCCTTGGTTTTCATATGGTGAGTATCCCGCCATTCGCAGGCAAAAGTCCAGCCCGGGAATGAGGTTGCACAATTAAGGCGTTGACGGCGGCCGGGCCGGGCTGTATCCCCATTGATCGGCGGATCAACATACATGAACGACATCAGACATTCCTTCCTGTCCGGGGCCCGCGACTCCATTCCCATCCTGCTCGGCATGGTGCCCTTCGGGCTCATCTGCGGCGCGGTCAGCGTGGGCGCGGGCATGTCCCCGTGGGGCGCGCTGGGCTTCACCTGGGCCATCAACGCGGGGGCCAGCCAACTGGCGGCCCTGCAACTCATGGAGCACCACGCCTCCCTGGCCGTGGTCATACTCACCGGGCTGATCATCAACCTGCGGTTTTTCATGTACTCGGCATCCATCGCCCCGCACCTGAAGAGCATGCCTCTGCCGGGCCGGGCCCTGCTCGGCTTCATCCTGTCGGACCAGGCCTACGCCCTGTCCATCGCCCGCTTCAGCCGGGATGACAAGACGGAGATCAGCAAGCCGTTCTATTATCTCGGCGTGGGTTTGGCCATCTGGGGCTCCTATTCCATCGGGGCCGTCCTCGGCGCGTCGGTGGGGACCTTCATCCCGCCCGCCTGGGACCTCGGTTTCGCCGTGCCCCTGACCTTCATCGCCGTGGTCGTGCCCGCCATCAAGGACCGGCCGACGACCCTGGCCGCCCTGGCCGCCGGAGCCGTGGCCTGGTTTGCCGACGGGCTGCCCTACAACCTCGGCCTGATGGCCGGAGCCGTGACCGGCATCCTTCTGGGATACGCCGCCGAAAGGAGGCTCGCCCGTGACTGATGCGTCCGACTTCTGGCTGGTGGCCGTCCTGCTCGGGCTGGGCACCTTCCTGATCCGTTTCTCCTTCATCCTCATCGTGGACAAGGTCGCCTTTCCCGAGGCGGTGGTCCGCATGCTGCGCTTCATCCCGGCCTCGGTCCTGCCCGCCATCATCGTGCCCGCGGTGCTGCTGCACGGCACGGACGGCGGCCCGGTCGGCCTGGCCCGTCCGGTGGCCGCCCTGGTCGCGGTCCTGGTGGCCTGGAAGACCCGGAGCATTCTGGTGACCATCCTCAGCGGAATGGGGGTGCTCTGGCTCTTGCGAGCCGTGCTGTAGCTCCTTTTGGATTGCGCGCATGCGCGGTGGAAGAGCGTGCGTTCTCCTTTCGTTGTTTTTCGCCTTTACGGCGACTTCCTTTTTTGCTGGCGCAGAAAAAAGGAAGCAAAAACTGCGCTTTTGGGCCATCTTGCGGAAGCAGGACCTAGAGCCCGTAGGCGGCTTTCGCGGGCTGGATAGATGTCTGCTGCGCAGACGTGATCCAGCCTGTGCTTCGCCGCCCGAGACGGGCTCTAGGCCCCGCTTCCGATTGTCCGTCGCTGTAAGCCGTCTCATTCCATCGCGTCTGATCCGTCATCCCGCCCCCGACAAGCCCTCCCAAGCTCGCTGGAGCGCCTTGGACGCCCCGCGTCCAACAGCGGCTCTTTTTGCAGGGCGTCCCGAACCCAGGCGCACCCTCCCGATAATCCACGCCCGCCACACCCGAGAGACCGAAGAGGAGCAGACTGGCTCGATCCCTCGGGCGGCCACACCGCGCGCAAGGCCCTTTTGGGGTTCTATTTTGGGCAAGCAAAAAAGAACCGCCGCCCGCGCAGGGCATGGAGCATTGCGCGGGCGCAGCCCGCACGGCGGCTCTCGCGGCGCAGCCGCGTTCTTCTGCATCCAGGGGTGCGCGAGCCGTTCGCGTTTGGCGCGCGCGGTTCGGTCCGGGCGTTACTCCCGCAGTCGCCCATCCCGTGCCGGGACAACTGCGTCCAGGCTCTTAGCCAGCTGGAGGCCCTGTTCGACGACTCCGCTGTGTTTGTCGCGCAGGGGACGCACGGAGATGTCCGGCAGTTCTTCGGGTACAGGTTCGAGGCCGAAGCTCCGTACGAAAATCGCGCTCCTTCTTGCCGCAGTCGGCCGATTGGGCTAACGGTGGAATCGGGACAGGTCTCGGCCCCGCACCGATGCGGGGCGGAAAAGGAGGGCTCCATGAGTGATTCCGGCCAACTCTCGATCCAACATCTGCGCAGTTCGTTGAAACCGTTCGCCAAACCGGCCTCGGGCCGGGCCGCATGGCAGGTGGCGGACACGTTCCTCCCCTACCTGGGGGTCTGGGCGCTGCTCATCCACCTGTTCAGGACCGGGGCCTCGGTTTTCCTCATCCTGCCGCTGCTCCTGCTGGGGGCGCTGCTGCTGGTGCGCATCTTCATCATCTTCCACGATTGCGCCCACGGATCGTTCTTCGCCTCGCACCGGGCCAACGTGATCCTGGGCTATGTCGCCGGGATACTGACCTTCACCCCGTACACCTACTGGAAACGGAACCACCTGATCCACCACGCCAGCTACGCCAACCTGGACCGCAGGGGGGTGGGCGACCTGTGGACCCTGACCGTGGACGAATACCGGGCGCTCTCGCCGCTCAAGCGGCTGGCCTACCGCCTCTACCGGCATCCCCTGGTCTTCCTGGGGATCGGTCCCGGGTATTCCTTCCTGATCACCCAGCGGTTTCTGTACGACTGGCAGGGGAAGGATGAGCGCTTCAGCGCCACGGTCACCAATGTGGCCCTGCTGGCCACCCTCGTCGCGGCCGGCCTGACCATCGGCTTCAAGACCTATGTCCTGATCCAGCTGCCGATCGTGCTCGTGGGCGGCGCTGTCGGGGTCTGGCTGTTCTACGTCCAGCATCAGTTCAAGGGCGTGTACTGGGCGCACCAGGACGACTGGGACCCGGTCAAGGCGGCCATGGAGGGCAGCTCCCACTACAAGCTGCCCAAGGTGCTGCAGTGGTTCACCGGCAGCATCGGCCTGCACCATGTGCACCACGTCCTCCCGAGGATTCCCAACTACCGGCTCCAGGAGTGCTACGACGCCGTGCCGGAGATGCGCACGGTCCCGCAGCTGACCCTGTTCAAGAGCCTGGGGTCGCTGAGGCTGAATCTGTGGGACGAAGGGCGCAGGGAACTGATCAGCTTCAAGTCGCTGGCGGCCTGAGCCGACAAAAAAGCCGCCCCGAAGGGCGGCCCGAACTCCTGGGAACCGCGCGGGGCGGTCCCTACACGTCCAGGCCTTGTTTCTTGTATTCGTTGAGCTTGTTGCGCAGGGTGCGCACGGAGATGCCCAGCAGTTCGGCGGCGCGGGTGCGGTTGCCCGTGGTCTCTTCCAGGCTTTTCAGGATGAGCCGTTTTTCCATCTCGTGCAGGGGCATGACCGACACGGCCTCGTCCGGGGTGGACGGGGGCGCGGCCTCGCAGGCGGCCTGCTGGGCCGCGTCGATGTCGGACAGGTCGTCCGGGGTCCACTGCTCGTCGCCCATGAGGAAGTGGCGCGGCCGGATGGGGCCCTGGCCCGCCAGGAGCACGGCCCGCTCCATGAGGTTCTGCAGCTCGCGCACGTTGCCGGGCCAGTCGTAGCCCATGAGCCACTTCCTGGCCTCGTCCGTGAAGGCGAGCCTGGCCAGCCCATAGGCGGCGGTGAACTTGTTGGTGAAATAATCGGCCAGCAGGAGCACATCGTCGCCCCGATCCTTGAGGGCGGGCAGGGCCAGCGGGATGACGTTCAGCCGGTAGTAGAGGTCCTGGCGGAACTTGCCTTCCTTGACCGTGTCCTCGATGCGCCGGTTGGTGGTGGCCAGGACGCGGACGTCGATCTTGACCGTTTCCACGCCGCCCACGCGGTCGAACTCGGACTCCTGCAGCACGCGCAACAGCTTGGCCTGGAGGCCCAGGTCCATCTCGGTGATCTCGTCGAGCAGGATGGTCCCGCCGTCGGCCAGCTCGAACTTGCCGAGCTTGCGCTGGATGGCCCCGGTGAAGGCACCCTTTTCGTGGCCGAAGAGCTCGCTCTCCAGCAGGTGCTCGGGCAGGGCCGCGCAGTTGATCGCCACGAACGGCTTGTCCGCGCGGTCGGAGTTGTGGTGCAGGTAGCGGGCGAACATCTCCTTGCCGGTGCCGGACTCGCCGGAGATGAGTACCGTGGCCTTGGACCCTGCCACCTGCTTGGCCAGGGCGAGCACGCGCAGCACGGCGGTGTGGCGGCCGATGATATGGAACCGGCCCTTGGGCGAGCCGTTGCCGGCCTGTGCGGCCTGGGCCTTGGGCGGGCAGGGCTCGGGTTCGGGTTCGGGTTCGTCGGCGGGCAGGATCAGCTTGATCTTTTCCCAGGCCAGGGGCTCGATCCAGTAGTCGCGCGCGCCGAGTTCGAGAAATTCGGTGGCCTGCTCGGCGTTGCCCGAGGCCGCGAAGATGACGATGGGCGGGAATCCCGGGATCTCGGCGGCCTTGGCGAGGAACGCCCTGGCGTCGAAGCCCTGTAGTCGCGGACGGCAGAAGATCAGGCAGGGCCGGGACTTCCTGATGAATCCGAGCGCCCCATTGAGGTTGTCGGCCAAGCCCGCCTGCAACCCGGCCTTCTGCAAGGTGGGGAAGATGGCGGTCACGGACTGCGGCTCCGCGATGAATAGGACAGTTCTTGCCGTCATGGTCACTTCTATTAGCGGTATCTCAGAGAGTTTACAAGGGGTTCGCGCACTTGTCCACAGGCCGGGCCCGGATCGGGCCCGCAGGGCTCCCTCCATCCGCTCTCCATCCTTCCTTGCCCATGCAACGCCCATCTGCTACTTCTCGGAAGCCTGAGCGCAAACGAGAAACAATACGATGAGCATATCCATACCCGTCCTCTGCTACCACAACGTGTCCGACGTGAATGGGCACACGCCCGAAATGTTCCGGGAGCACCTCGACGCCATGACCGACGCGGGCTGGCGGACCATTTCGGCCCGCGACCTGCTGGCCGTGACCCGAGGGGAGATGGCCGCCCCGAAAAAATCCCTGGTCCTGACCTTCGACGACGGCCACGTGTCCAACTGGATCACCGTGGTCCCGGAGCTGGAAAAGCGGGACATGACCGGGACCTTCTTCGCCCTGACGGACTTCACCGTGCCCGGCGCGGCACGCACGGCCGAGACCGCGCCCGCGATGTTGCACATGCGCGAGGTCTTCCGGGCCGCGTTCATCAGCGGCGATTTTTCCCAATTCATTAATGAAGGCGAGATCCGGGCCATGCTCGACAAGGGCATGGAGGTCTTCTCTCACGGCTGTCGGCATCAGGCCGCGTTCACCAATCTCATCCCGCTCGCGCCCCTCGGGGACCCGGGAGCCCACTGGGGCGGCTGGGCCGTATATCCCGGCCACAAGGACGGCTGGCCAACCTTCAAGGTGGGCAGCGGATACGTCCACGACGGGTTCTGGCCCGTGTTCGAAGGCCGGGGCGAGCCGCGTTTCGTCAAGAGGACCGAGGCGGAGCGCCGGGCGTTCTGCCGCCGGGATTTCCGCCAGAGCCTCAAGCGCATGCGCGAGCTGAACGGGCTGGACGAGCAGCTCTTCTGCTGGCCGTGGGGCCAGTTCGACGCGGTGGCCGAAGAGGAGCTGAAGGCGGCCGGATACGCCGGGGCCTTCACCCTGGAGCGGTGGGCCAACGCGCGGGGCACCGATCCCTTCCGGCTCAACCGTCTCGGCGTGTCCGCCAAAAAGGATGGCAGGTGGGTCCAGGCCCGGTTGCGCATGTACGCGGGGACCACGTCGTCCAGGATATTTTTCAAGAAATACCGCAAGAAGCCGGAAATATCCTCCGTGCTCTACGCCACGGACTCCAACAAACTGTCCGGCGGCAGCCGCCAGATGGTCAACAACATCAAGGCTATGGCGGACATGGGCTTGAAGGTCTATGCGGTGGTCACCCCGGACACGGCCATCAACGCTGCCCTCGACCCCTTGAAGGGCGAAAACGTGGAGGTCATCCACTTCGACGGCTTCAGCCGATACGTGCAGGCCGGGAAGTTCCTCAAGGCGCTGATCGCGGAGAAGCGCATCGACGTGGTCCACACCTTCCATAACCGGGCGTACAAGATGGGCGTGCTGGCCCGGCTCCTGGGCGCGAAGTTCCGGCTGTTCATCAACCGGGGCGTCATCTCCCGGCCCAACGCCGTGTTCTTCCTGTGGACCGCGCTGAGCGACGGAGTCATCGCCAACTCGGTCCAGTGCGCCGAGGTCATGCGCAGATACTGGGTGCGCAACAAGCGGCTGAACGTGATCTACAACGCCTACGCCGGGCCGGATTTTGGCGAGCCCAGGCCGCGCAAGAAGCGGGGCACGCGCTACATCTACGTGGGCAACGCTGCGGATATCAAGGGCTTCGACGTCTTCCTCAATGCCGCCGACCGCCTCTGCGAAGGCGGGGCGCGAGACCTGGAGTTCGTGGGCGTGGGCGTGAGCGACGAAAAACTCGCCAAGTTCGATGACATTTTCACCCCGGTGGTGCGCGAGCGCTACCGCAACGCGGGCGAGATTTCCCACGCCGAAGTCCTGGACGAACTGCGCTTCGCCGACGTCCAGGTCATCTCCTCGCGCAAGGAGAGCCTGCCCAATGCCTTGCTCGAAGGGTTCGACCTCGGCCTGCCCGCCGTGTGTACCCGCGTGGGCGGCATCCCCGAGGTGGTCCGCGACGACGTCAACGGCTTCCTCTGCGCGTCCGAGGACGCGGACTGCCTGGCCCAACAGATGCGCCTGTTGGCCGAGGCCCCGCTGAAGCGGTTCGCCCTGGGCCTGGCGGGCCGCCGGGTGGTGCGCACCCTGCTCACGCCCGAGGCCAAGGGGCGCAACCTCATGCGCGTGTACATGGGCGAGCGGCTGTACGAGCCCCTGCCCATCGAGAACATGGCCGTGCCCGAACCGCCCGCCGAGGCGGCGGATGCGGAGGAACATCCCCATGAGCACGGGCCGCGCTGATCTTCCGGCCACCTTCTGGCGCGCCCTGCCCGATGACCTCAAGGCCCTGCTGCGCCTGGGGTTTACGGGCCGGTCCCAGCTGCTCGACGTGGCCGGACGCTGCCTGCATGCGGGCCGGACCGACCTTGCCGAAGACCTCGCCAGGATCGCCGGGGACGCCCTGAACACCCTGGCCTGCGATCATCCGCTGGACGGCGGGCTGGCCGCCGAACTGCTGGCCGCCGACCCGGCCGTCGCGCTCCTGGCCCCGGAAGCCGTGGCCCGGCTGCGCGTCCTGGCCGACCATTGGGCGCGTCCCACCGACTCCGCGCCGCTTCTCGATATTCTGGCCGCCCGCGACTTCGGGCGGACCCGCGCCTTTCTCACGCAGGCCGTGCTCGACGAGCCCGGCAACCTGTTCTGGCGCGAACAGGCCGTGACCGTGGGCACGGTGGAGAACGTCCCGGACTTCGTCTTCGCCTGCCTGGACGCCCCGTCGCCCGAAGACGTCCGTCCGGTCCTCGCCATGGCCGTGGAGCGTGCCCGGACCCTGTTCTCCCCCAGGCAAGCCCCGTCCCCGGAGGCCTTGCTCGCCGCCGCCCGTCGGGCCCCGTGGAACGCGGGCCTGGCCCTGCGCGCCTTTGACGCGCTCTCGGGCGCGGCCGATCAGCGCGACCCGCTACCGGGCCGGACCGCCGTGCTGCTCTATTCCTGGAACAAGGCGGACGAACTCGGCTCGACCCTGGACTCCCTGCTCGTTTCCGACCTGATCGGCTGTTCTGTCTTCGTCCTGGACAACGGGTCCACGGACGGAACCGCCGAGGTCCTGGCCCGCCGGGAGGCGCGGTTCGCGGACGTCCTCGGCGCGGGCCGGTTCACGGTGGTCTCCCTGCCGGTGAACATCGGTGCGGCCGCCGCGCGCAACTGGCTGCTCCATCTGGACGCGGTGCAGGCGCACGACTTCTGCTGCTATCTCGACGACGACGTGGAGCTCCCGCCCGACTGGCTCGCCCGCCTGGGCGCGGCGGTCAATCGCTACCCGGAGGCGGGGGTGTGGGGCTGCAAGGTGGTGGACCACGCCAACCCGCTGTGCATCCAGAGCGCGGATAGCCACCTGGCCATGGACCCCGCGGAACGGGCCGACCTGACCCGGCTGGACCCCAACCCGTTCTCGCTCACGGACCTGCATGTGCAGACGCTGGACACCGGCGGCTTCGACTTTATGCGCCCGTGCGCGTCGGTCACCGGCTGCTGCCACCTGTTCCGCACCCGGACCCTGCTCGAATCCGGCGACTTCGCCATCCAGCTCTCCCCGTCGCAGTACGACGACATGGAGCACGACCTGCGGCTGTGCGAGGCGGGGCTGTTCCCGGTCTACCAGGGGCACCTGGCCGTGCGCCACAGGAAGCGCACCGGCACGGCGTCCCTGACCTCGACGCGGGAGCACGGCAGCGCGCTCGGCAACAAGTACAAGATGCAGACCATGCACACCCGCGCGGACATCGCCGCCGCCATTCAGGCCGAGCAGGCCCTGCTCGAAGCCGACCTGCTCGACAAGCTCGACTACCTCGAAGGGGTGTAGGGGGGCCGCCTGCGGCGGGCCTGGGGGAGTTCCTTTTGGATTGCACGCATGCGCGGTGGGAGAGTATGCGTTCTCCTTTTGTTGTTTTTCGCCTTTACGGCGACTTCATTTTTTGCTGGCGCAGAAAAAAGGAAGCAAAAACTGCGCTTTTGGGCTAGCTCGCGGAAGCGGGGCCAAGAGCCCGTAGGCGGCTTTCGCTGGCTGGATAGATGTCTGCTGCGCAGACTCGATCCAGCCTGCGCTTCGCCGCCCGAGACGGGTTCTAGGCCCCGCTTCCGATTGCCCGTCGCTGTAAGTCATCTCATTACCATCGCGTTTGGCCCGTCATCGCGCTCGGCCTCCAGCCCTCCCAAGCTCGCTGGAGCGCCTTGGACGCCCCGCGTCCAACAGCGGCTCTCTTTGCAGGGCGTCACAAACGGAAGCGTACCCTCCCGATAATCCACGCTCGCCACACCCGAAAGACCGAAGAGGAGCAGACCAGCTTGAGCCCTGGATCGACGGCCTAGAAGCCGACCGCGAAGGGGTGGCGGCTCTGCTCCAGGGACCCGATGTACTTCCAAAGTGGCTCGCCTCCCGCAAGGGTGCATCCTCTACTTTTCCCGGGGTGGAGCCGCCCCGAGCGGATCGGATTCTCGCCGGCGATCCCTCGGGCGGCCGCACCATGCGCAAGGCCCTTTTTGGGTTCTTTTTTGGGCAAGCAAAAAAGAACCGCCGCCCGCGCAGGGCATGGAGCAAGTGCAGGGGCGCAGTCCCGCACGGCGCCTCTCGCGGCGCAGCCGCGTTCTTCTGCACACGGGAGACAATCCGGTAACTTGCCGATAGCGCAGGCAACGCAAGACAGGAGGGAGCCCCCTCCATATAAGGAAAATGGACGATCTATCGGAGCAGCAGCTGCTGTCCCTTGGAGAAACACCGCTTCCTGACCAGGTTGGTGACGATCAGCGCCCCCACGGCGGTGGAGGCCACGAGCATCAACATGACCACGATCTGATAGCGGATGGCGATGAGCGGGTCGGTTCCGGACAGTATCTGGCCGGTCATCATACCGGGCAGGGACACCAACCCCACGGCCATGAGGGAGTTGATGGACGGGATCATGCCCGCGCGCACCGCCCCGGCCATGATCTCCCGCGAGGCCTCGCGATAGTCCGCGCCGAGCGCGAGCTTCATCTCCACCTCGCCCCGCCGGGACTTGAGATCCGAGAAGAGCCGGTCCAGGCAGATGGAGATGGCGGTCATGGAGTTGCCCACGATCATGCCGGCCAGGGGGATGAAATACTGCGGCGTCCACCACGGCCGGGCCCCGACGATGACCCCGGTGACCACCATGGTGACCAGGGAATAGGACACGAGCATGGACAGGAAGGTGGGGACCACGAAGGGGATGGTCCGCTCCTTGACCCGGCCCCGGATGATGTGCACGGCGGCGGCGACCATGAAGGCGTACAGCAGCAGGACCAGCCAGGAGATGCGCACCTCGAAGACGAACTTGAGGACGTAGCCCATGAGGAAGAGCTGGGCGAAGGTGCGCACCGTGCCCACGGCCAGGTCGCGGCCCAGGCCGAGCTTCTGGACGAAGGAGGTCGCGCCCGCCAGGAGCACGAAGCCGAGGCACAGCGCCAGTTGCAGCGGGCCGATTTCGATGATGTGCGGGGTCATGACAGGACCAATCCCTGGTTTTCCAGACTGATGAAATGGGTCACGCCTTCGGGCACGGTCTCGGAGTGGGAGATCATGACCACGGTCACGCCGTTCCCGGCCAGCCCACGGGTGCGGTCCAGGACCACCCCGGCCGAATGGGCGTCCAGGGAGGCGGTGGGCTCGTCCAGGAGGATCGCCTCGGGCGACAGGAGCAGGGAGCGGGTCAGGCAGACCCGCTGGGCCTGGCCCACGGAAAGCTTGTCCGCCCGCGCCTCCAGGGTCACGCCCTCGAGCAGGAAGGCCGAAAGCTGGGCGGCCATCTCTTCGTCCGAGGGCGGGGTCAGGCGGGCGTTGGCCTTGAACGAGAAGGGCAGGAGCAGGTTGTCGCGCACCGTGCCGGGCAGGAGCGTGGGCAGTTGCTGCACGTAGGCCACGCGGCGGCGCAGCTCGGCCGGGGGTATGTCGTTGATGGGCGTTCCCTTGAAGGAGATGGTCCCGGCCTGGGCCTCTTCCAGGCGGCAGAGCAGGCGCAGCAGGGTGGACTTGCCCGCGCCGGACGGGCCGCGCAGCAGGTGGTAGCCGCCGGGCTCGAGGGCGAGCGAGGCGTCCTTGAGGATGGCCGGGCCGTCCGGGTAGGCGAAGGAGACGCGGTCCAGGGTGAGGGACACGGTTTACTCCGCCTTCCTGTCGAGAAATTCCATGAAGCGCAGGGCCAACTCCATGTTCGGTTCGAGTTCGAGGGCCTTTTTCAGGTTCTCCCGGCATTCGGTCTCGTCGCCGCGCTCGAAGTAGGCCCTGGCGATGTTGTAGTACAGGTTCTCGTCGTCCTCGCTGATGGCCAGGGCGCGGGCGTAGTACTCCACGGCCTGGTCCGTGAGCCCGGACTTGCGCAGGTTGATGCCGAACTCGTTGAACAGGTGCTTGTGCTCCGGGGAGAAGGCCGCGTCCAGGGCGACCACGCGCTTGAAGATGTCGCCCGCCTTGTCCGCATCGCCCCGGGCCATGTAGGTCAGGCCCAGGCCGAAGTTGGCCCGGACGTTCTTCTCGTCCAGCCCCAGGGCGGACTCGAATTCGAACTGGGCGGAGTAGAGGGCGCCCTGGTCGCGCTGCTCCTCGGCCCGCACCAGGGTGTCCCTGAGCTCGCGCATGCGCGGAAAGACCTCGGCCTGGTAGAATTCGATCTCCGGGTTGAACCGGGAGAGGAAGTCGGGCAGGGCGACCGCTTCCTTGGGGCCGGTGGGGACGTTGTGGCTGTTCAGCGGGCGGACCTGGATGATGCGGGTGCCGTCGGCGTCGGGCTCGCCCTCTTCGGCGAACCAATAGGCCTTCTGCACGGTCTTGCGCTGGGTGGTGCCGGTGCCCACCTGGGACACGGACTGGGTGGAGAACGCGCCGGAGATCTTTTCCACGCTGATGTCGGCGGGAATTCCGGCGCGTTTCGGCTTGCCCTTCGCGGGGGCGTCTTTCTTGCGGGCCGGGCCCACGGTCAAGGGTTCGTCTAGGTTCACTGCATGGCCTCTCGTTCTCGAAAATGGGACGAGAGGAAAAGATACACTCGGCCCATTCGGATGGCAACCGATCTAACGGTTGAGCCGGATGGTTTCGCCATATGGTGACAATCGGTCGTATATCCGATACAGGCAGGGGCGACGGACCGTCCCCAACGCCTCTGTCAGCATCGGAAGAGTCCCTGCGCCAGCATTCGTGCCATCGACAACGGAGAACATCACATGAGTACTATCGGGAAGAGGATTCGCGCCTATCGTGAGAAGCAGAATCTGAGCATCGAGGATCTGTCCAACAGAACCACCCTGTCCGAGGACTTCATCCGTGCCGTGGAAGAGGAGGACATGTATCCCTCCCTGCGGCCCCTGGTAAAGCTGGCTCGCGCCCTAGGCGTACGGTTGGGAACCTTCCTGGACGATCAGGTCTCGAGCGACCCGCTGGTCACCCGTCTGGCCGAGCGCGAGGAGGAGCTGGTCATGCACCCGGACGGCAAGGAGACCGGGCTGATCTTCCACTCCCTGGGCAAGGGCAAGACCGACCGTCACATGGAGCCGTTCTTCGTCGAGCTGCTGCCCGAGTCGTGCAAGGACGACGCCCTGTCCTCCCACGAGGGCGAGGAGTTCATCGTGGTCCATTCCGGCAAGCTGCGGGTGCGCTACGGCCAGGAGGAGCAGATCCTCGAGCCGGGCGACTCCATCTATTTCAACTCCATCGTGCCCCACAACGTGGCCTGCGGCGGAGCGGAAAAGGCCGAGATCTACGCCGTCCTCTATTTCCCCGAATAAGGAGGGTGTATGAGCGCACTTCGAGAAATCACCCTCGGCGACCTGCTCAGGGAAACCGCTGCAAAACACCCCGACACCGAGGCCGTGGTCTACGTGGACCGCGACTTCCGGCTGACCTACGCGGAGTTCGACGAACTGACCGACACCATCGCCAGGGGGCTGATGGGGCTCGGCGTGAAAAAGGGCGAGAAGGTGGCCATATGGGCCAACAACGTGCCCTACTGGGTGGCCCTGCAGTTCGCCACGGCCAAGATCGGGGCGGTCCTGCTCACGGTCAACACCCACTACCGGTCCCACGAACTGGAATACCTGCTCAAGCACTCCGAGACCGAGAACCTTTTCATCATCGGCCAGTACCGCGACCACGATTACCTGACCACCACCTACGAGCAGGTGCCGGAGCTGCGCACCCAGGAGCGCGGCCAGCTCAAGACCGACAAGTTCCCGCACCTGAAGCGGGTCTTCTACCTGGGGCACCAGAAGCACCGGGGCATGTACTCCATCCCCGAGCTCCAGGCCATGGCCGCCATGGTCACGGACGAGCAGTACGCCGAGCGCCAGGCCTCCCTCGACCCCCACGACGTGGTCAACATGCAGTACACCTCGGGCACCACCGGGTTCCCCAAGGGCGTGCAGCTGACCCACTACAACATCGTCAACAACGGCTACTGGATCGGCGCGAACCAGAAGTTCGTGCCCGGCGACCGGCTCTGCCTGACCGTGCCCCTGTTCCACTGCTTCGGCTGCGTGCTCGGGGTCATGGCCTCGGTCAACCACGGGGTGACCATGGTCATCATGGAGGATTTCGTGCCGCTTGAGGTCATGGCCGCCATCGACCAGGAGCGGTGCACCGCCGTGTACGGCGTGCCGACCATGTACATCGCCATCCTCGACCACCCGCTGTTTTCGCGCTTCGACTATTCGTCGCTGCGCACCGGGATCATGGCCGGTTCGCCCTGTCCGGTGGAGGTCATGAAGCGGGTCATCGACAAGATGAACATGCGCGAGATCACCATCTGCTACGGGCTGACCGAATCCAGCCCGGTCATGAGCCAGACCGTGGTCGGCGACTCGCTCAGGCACATGACCGAGACCGTGGGCCGGGCCATGCCCGAGGTCGAGGTCCGCGTGGTGGACCCCGAGACGTACGAGGAGTGTCCTCCCGGCGTGGTCGGCGAGGTCTGCTGCCGGGGCTACCTGGTCATGAAGGGCTATTACAACAACGAGAAGGCCACCGAGGCCGCCATCGACAAGGACGGCTGGCTGCATTCGGGCGACCTGGGCGTCATGGACGAGGACGGCTACCTGACCATCACCGGCCGCCTCAAGGACATGATCATCCGGGGCGGCGAGAACATCTACCCGCGTGAGATCGAGGAGTTCCTGTACTCCATGGACGGGGTCCTGGACGTGCAGGTGGCGGGCGTGCCGAGCAAGAAGTTCGGCGAGGAATGCGGCGCCTTCGTCATTCGCAAGGGCGACGCGGACATCGAGCCCGAGGACATCATCGACTATTGCCGGGGCAAGATCTCGCGGTACAAGATTCCCAAGTACGTCACCTTCGTGGACACCTACCCCATGACCGCATCGGGCAAGATCCAGAAATACAAACTCCGCGAAATGGCCGCAGACCTGTGGCCCGACGCGTAGACGCATAGCGTAAAGACCGGGGGAGGCCTCCAGCAGGGAGGTTTCCCCCGAATCCCTTGCCGCCCGTTTCGGCAAGGCGTAGGCCATGTGGACGGCGTTCGCGGAACCCGGAAAGGGGCTTTCCCCGTTTCGTCGACGCCATTCCCCCGCCGTCTCGGCGCGGCTGCGGATTGTTTCGGCCGGACCGGAGCAGCGCCACGGCCGTCGGACACAGAGTTTTTCCAGGAGGTATGGAATGGAACAGTACAAGGATATCGCGCCCCGTCTGGTGGGCGTGCGCGAGGGCGTCGGCTGGACGCCCAAGGAGATGGCCGACCTGCTCGGGGTGTCCGAGGAAAAGGTCACGGCCTATGAATCCGGGACCGTGGAGATCCCGGTGGGCTACCTGCTCGACGTCTCCCGGCTGTGCCGGGTGGACCTGACCACGCTCATTTCCGGCCGCGAGCCGCACCTCAGGTCCTTTTCGCTGGTGCGCAAGGACGAGGGCTTCGCCGTGGACCGGCGCAAGGACTACGACTACAAGTCGCTGGGCTACAAGTTCGCCGGGCGCGAGATGGAGCCTTTTCTGATCGTGGTCCCGGCCAAGTCCGGCGAGGAGATGGTCGAGACCTCGCACCGGGGTCAGGAGTTCATCTACGTGCTCGAAGGCCGCCTCGAGGTACGCCTGGGCGGCGAGCCGATCATCGTCGAACCCGGCGACTCGCTCTATTTCAACTCGGAAACGCCCCACGCCCTGCGTGGTCTGGACGGCAAATCCGTCCGTTTTCTCGACGTGATTCTATAGGGTTGGCCGGGAATCCCCCGACCCGCCCGGAATAAGTTCACGATTTTTGTTGCGGAAAAAATCACGAAAGCCGATCAGAATCACGGAGAAAAACCCATGTTTACCAAAGAAGAATACGCCGATTACAAGGATTTTTGCGAACGATACAAACCCGAGTGCCCCGACAACTTCAACTTCGCCTTCGACGTCCTGGACGCCAAGGACCCGAAAACCCCGGCGCTGATCCACGTGGACGACGACTACAACCGGCGCGACCTGGACTTCGGTTTCTTCCAGGAATCCTCGTCCCGGCTGGCCAACGCCCTGGCGGACAAGGGCGTGAAGAAGGGCGACCGGGTCATGGTCATCCTCTACCGGCGGCTGGAATACTGGGTGGTCATGCTCGCCCTGCACCGCATCGGCGCGGTGCCCATCCCGTCCCCGTCCCTGCTGACCAAAAAGGACATCCGCGAGCGCGTCAACTACGCGGGCATCTCGACCTTGATCTGTGAGGATTCCATCACGGAGCGGGTCAACGAGGCCCGGCCCGACTGCCCCGGCCTGAACCTGCTGGTCCAGGTGGAAGGCAAGGCCGGAAACGGCTGGCTCGACTACGGCGAAGTGCTCGCCTCGGGCGATCCAAGCTTCCCGCGCACCCCGGATTCCCCGGGCGGCGACGACCCCCTGGTCATCTTCTTTTCCTCCGGCACCACCGGCCTGCCCAAGATGGTCCTGCACAACCACAAGTACGCCGCGTCCCACTACACCACCGGCGCCCTGTGGCACGACCTGGAAGAGGGCGACGTGCACCTGACCGTGTCCGACACGGGCTGGGGCAAGTCGGTCTGGGGCAAGTTCTACGGCCAGTGGATGGCCGGGGCGATCATCTTCGTCTGGGACTTCCGGGGCAAGTTCCACCCCGGCGACCTGCTCAAGGTCATGGCCGACAACAAGATCACCACCTTCTGCGCGCCGCCGACCATCTACCGATTCCTGGTGCGCGAGGACCTCTCGCAGTACGACCTGTCCTCCCTGCGCCATTGCACCACGGCGGGCGAGCTGCTCAACGATTCGGTCTTCCACGCCTGGGAAAAGGCCGTGGGCATGCCCATCTACGAGGGCTACGGCCAGACCGAGACCACGTTGCAGGTGGCCACCTTCAAGTTCATGGAGCCCAAGGCCGGGTCCATCGGCAAGCCCGTTCCCGGCTGGGACATCGCGCTCATGGACGAGGAGGGCAACAAAGTGCCCCAGGGCGAGGAGGGCGAGATCTGCATCAACATCGAGTCGCCCGTGCTCGGCCTGTTCGATTCCTACATGGACGAGCCGGAAAAGACCGCCAGCGTCAAGTTCGACGGCTGGTACCACACCGGCGACAAGGCCTGGGCCGACGAGGACGGCTACCTCTGGTTCATGGGCCGCACCGACGACCTGATCAAGTCCTCGGGCTACCGCATCGGACCGTTCGAGGTGGAGTCCGCCCTGGTGGCCCACGAGGCGGTCATCGAGGCCGCCGTCACCGGCCTGCCCGACGACGTGCGCGGCCAGCTGGTCAAGGCCACGGTCGTGCTCGCCCCGGGATACGAGGGCGACGAGAAGCTGACCAAGCAGTTGCAGGCCTTTGTCCGCGAACTGACCGCGCCCTACAAGTACCCGCGCGTCATCGACTACGTGGACGAACTCCCCAAGACCATCTCCGGCAAGATCAAACGAAAGGAAATCCGCGAAGCCGACCTCGCCAGACAGGCGAAGTAGCCCCCGATACATCCCCCGAAAAGGCATTCAATCGCCCGGCAAGGAAGGACTCCCCTTCCTCGCCGGGCTTTTTCGTTCTCCTCTTCATGCGCTGGCGGCACCGGAGAGCCTGGTTTCGTATTGGCGTAATGTGTGTTTTCTTAAGCGGGGATCGAATTAAAGAATAATAAAAAAGAATACTTGCTCAATGTGGTCAGGCGGCATACCGGCATCTGCATTCGAGGAGGACTTTTTCCCGATTGAGGAGGGAAATCGTCCCTGTGAGGTAACGCTTTAGCCAACGGGTTTGCCATGTATTCTCGTCTCACCGTGTTTCTTTTCGCCTGTCTCCTGTTCCTTCCTTCCTGCCAGCACAATATCGGCGACATGTTCGCTTCCAAAGCCGACGGCCCGGTGGATCTGCATTACGGACCCGGCACGGTGGACCTGCATACGGCCACCAATGTCATACTGGAAGTAAACGGGAAAAAGGGACAGGAGCTCCCGGTCCTCTCCTTCGACATCCATTATGTGATCAAGCGGAGCGGCTCGCGCCTGGCCTGGACCATGGTCCTGGACAACCGGAAGTCGCTGACCGCTTCCCCGAGGCCGGAACCCTTCTATTCCGTGTCCTTCACGACCGACGCCAAGGGCCGGAACATGGCCGACAAGGTCCGGCATGAGGTGCCCGGCAAGGACGATCAGGACCTGGGCGAGGCCGTATTGAGCGACATCGCGCTCCCCCTCGAAAAGGTCGCCGTGGGCGATCCGTCCATCCTGCTGTCTGCCAACATGTTGAAATCAAAGGACGTTGAGATTATCCTGCCGGAATCGTCTCCTGCCTATATCTATGACGGCGTGAAGGAGATCAACGGCAGGGAGTGCTACACGTTTTCCTACGAGAGCAAGGCGACCGTCAGGCAGAATGGTGAGGAATATCCCGGTTCCATGCGCATCTCCACCGTGTTCAGCAAGCAGATGCTCCCGGTAAGCGGCGCGAACGAATTGACCATGAACGGCCCCATGGAGAACATGGTCACGAAACTGGTCGGCTCCGCGCGGGAGATCACGGCGCAGGACAAGGCGGCGGCCGAGGAGAAGTCCATGAGCGATCTGCGCACCGCGTTGAAGCGCGCGCCCCTGCAGCAGGTCACCGAGCCCATGGCCTTCCGCTACGTTCCCGCCTCGGTCCGGCTCAAGGCCGAATCGACCTTGCTTGTCGGGAAAAAGGGCGAGACCGGGGTCAATCTTCCCTTCCTGGCGTACGTCATGCGGATCGACACCGCCGAGGAAGCGGAAAGGATGGCCTGGGACGTCGACGTGTCCGCACTGAAGCTGCTGGGCAAGCCGGTGAAGCTGAAGCACGCCCTCGGCTTTGCGTTCTCTACCGACGAACAGGGACGCGACATCCGGGATTTTCGGGACAATACGGACTTGAAAGTCCTGACCGTGGCCGACATTCAGAGCGATTTCATCATCCCCGAGGGAGCGTACAAGTCCGGGGATGTCTGCATGCCCGTGAAGATGAAGGGGAAGTCGGGGGGCACGCAGTATGATTTCCCCGAAGGCCAGGGATTCGTATTCGAGGGCGTGAAACAGGTCGGCTCCATGCGGGTGGGCGTGTTCAAGGCGGATATCGACCACTTCACGGCCAGGACTGTGAAGACGGGTGCGGTGCGGCACGGCAGCCTGTATATCGTCCGCTATTATGACCTCGCGACCATGATGCCCCTGTGGTACGACGGCAGGGTGGTCCTGGATATGGAGAACAGCACCCTGACGACCTTCGCCGGCATGACCCGGATCATGAACTGAACCGGGGTCCTCTTTTCGGTCTCCGGAGCATCCGTCTCCGGCAGGATCAAACGAAAGGAAATCCGCGAAGCCGACCTCGCCAGGCTGGCGAAGTAGGGCTTCCGGCGGCCGGGGGAGGGGAGGACGAACCTCTTTCCCCCGGCCTCTCCTTCCCCCCTTTTCCCGTCCATTCCGCCGCGCCGGGGCCGACGCCGCGCCCGCGCCTGTCCCGCGAAAAAACACCGCCGCCGGGGCGGGGCCTCCGCGCGATGTCCGCCGCGCCGAAACGGTTATGTTGTAAAATGGATGCGTTGTGCTATGGTCCTTCTCAGCGGGAGGGCGCGGCCGCGTTCCGCGCCGGGCCGGTCCGTCCCGCTTCCTTCCCCCCGAGCCTGAGCGAGACATGGAGCCGATTCGGATGAGTGACGTCGTGAGCAAGGAAAAATCCCTGGAAGAGGTCCACGGGTCCGTCCAGACCCGGCACCCCAAGTTGTGGAAACGCATCTTCGCCTTTGCCGGACCGGCATACCTGGTCAGCGTCGGGTACATGGACCCCGGCAACTGGGCCACGGACCTGGAGGGCGGCTCCCGGTTCGGCTACGCCCTGGTCTGGGTCATTCTGATGTCCAACATGATGGCCGTGCTGCTGCAGACCCTGTCCGCCCGACTCGGCATCGTCACCGGCAAGGACCTGGCCCAGGCCTGCCGGGCCGAATACTCCAAGGCCGCCTCCTTTGTCCTGTGGCTCTTCTGCGAGGTGGCCATCGCGGCCTGCGACCTGGCCGAACTGCTCGGAACCATCCTCGGCCTGAACCTGCTCTTCGGCCTGCCCCTGCTCTGGGGCGCGGCCGTGACCCTGTTCGACACCTTTCTGCTGCTGGCCATCCAGCGGCTGGGCATCCGCAAGATGGAGGCCTTCATCCTCTCGCTGATCACGGTCATCGCCGGGGGGTTCGTGGTCAACCTGTTCCTGGCCAGGCCGGACTGGGGCGCGGCGGCGGCCGGGCTTACGCCGTCCATCCCGGCGGGCTCGGTCTACATCATCCTGGGCATCATCGGGGCCACGGTCATGCCCCACAACCTGTACCTGCACTCCTCTCTGGTGCAGACGCGGCATGTCTCCCGGATGGTCGACGCCAAGGCCCAGGCCTGCCGCTTCAACCTCCTGGACTCGGCCATCGCCCTGAACGCGGCGTTTTTCGTCAACGCGGCCATATTGATCCTCGCGGCGGCGGTCTTCCACCGCCACGGCATCGTGGTCACCGAGATCAAGCAGGCGGACCTGATGCTCGCACAGCTGCTCGGCACGCAGGTGGCCCCCATCGCCTTCGGCCTGGCCCTGCTGGCCGCCGGGCAGAGCTCGACCCTGACCGGGACCCTGGCCGGGCAGATCGTCATGGAGGGGTTCGTCAAGATCCGGATGGCCCCCTACGTCCGGCGGCTCATCACCCGTTGCATCGCGCTGCTCCCGGCCGTGGTGGTCATCGCCCTCATGGGCGACAGGGGAACCTACAAGCTGCTCATCCTCAGCCAGGTCGTCCTCAGCCTGCAACTGCCCTTCGCCATCGTCCCGCTGGTCCATTTCACCAGCGATAAATTGAAGATGGGCTCGTTCGTCAACCGGCTGTGGGTCAAGGTCCTGGCCTGGGGCACGTCGGCCGTCATCATCGGACTGAACGGCAAGCTGGTGTATGACCAGATCGCCGAATGGGGCAGCGAGGGCATTTCGCCCGTGGTCACGGTGCTCATCGTCCTGGTGGCGGCCGCGACCGGGCTCTTCCTCGTCTACCTGCTGGTCATGCCGCTCATACGCGGCGACAAGAGCTGGGCCGAGGAGACGCCCGGCTCCGCGGGCGCGATCATCGAGAGGATCGAGACGAAGAGGACGCGGCACATCGTCGCGGCCCTGGGGCATGACTCGGGCGACGCCCCGATCATCAACCGGGCCCTTTCCTTCGCCAAGCAGGAGGGGGCCATGCTCACCCTGGTCCACGTGGTCGATACGGCCCTGGCCCACGTCTACGACAACAGCGTGGAAGGCGGGCAGAACGTCTACGACGAGCACACCCGCGAGGACGAGCAGTATCTGTCGGAGATCGTGGATGAGATCTGCCAGACCGGCGTGGCCGTGGAGATGGCGCTGCTGTTCGGCAATCCGTCGCGTGAACTGATCAGGTTCGCGGCCGCGCACAACGTGGACATGCTGGTCATGGGCTCACACGGCCACCGTCTGCTGGGCGACCTGCTCTGGGGCGAGACCGTGGAGCCGGTCCGGCACAAGGTCGACATACCGATCCTGGTCGTCTAGGCGCGAAAAAAGCGGACCCGCATGAGCGGGTCCGCTTTTTTTTGCAACGTGCGCTGCGGGGGCCGGGGGCGTCCTACTGTTTGGTTCCCTTTGCCTCGGCCTCGGCGGCCTCGGCTTCGGCCACGCCCTCCTCGGTGAGCAGGGTGGCGTAGGCGTCCTTGAAGATCAGCTTGGTGGCCAGTTCGTCGGCCTTTTCGCCCAGCTCCATGAGCCGTTCCAGGAAGTCGAGGATGAGCAGGCGGCGTTCCTCCTCGCCGTTTTCGAATTCGAACTTGCAGTCGCCGGAGTCGAAATAGTGGGCCACGCGTTCCAGGTAGTCGATGTCGAGCATGGTAAAGCCTCCGTCAGTGGTGCCTAGTCGTGATGATAGGGCATGTTTTTATGGATGGTCCCGGCGCGGTAGAGCTGCTCCAGGAGCAGGAGCCGGGCCAGTTCGTGGGGCAGGGTCATGTCGCTCAAACGGATGGTGTGGCGGGCGGCGGCCTTGACCTCGTCCGACAGGCCGAACGGCCCGCCGATGACGAAGACCGGACGCTGGTTGGGCGCGTCGGTCCAGGCCTTGAGTTTGTCGGCCAGCGTCCGGCTGGTCAGCCGTTCGCCGAACTCGTCCAGGAGGATGAGCACGTCGCCGGGTTTGACCTTCGAGAGAATGCGCTCGCCCTCGACCTTGTTCTTGTCCGTCGGGGGGAGCTTGCCAGGAGCGTCCTTGATGACCGTCTCCTCCAGCTGGAAGAAGCGCGACAGCTTTTTCCAGTACAGGGCGCAGCCGTCCCGGGAAAAGGACTCCTTGAGCTTGCCCACCCAGAGAAAACCGATCTTGCTCATCTAGACGCTCTCGAGGCTGGCGGTCACGGTCGCGCCGTCGAAGTCGATGCGCACGAACCCGCCGCCCGCGAGCATGCCGGGGTTGATGACCGGGGTGTCGCCGATGCGGTCGACACCGGCGGCCTCGTGGATGTGGCCGGTCACGGCCAGGGCGGGCTGGACCCGCTCCAGGAAGGCGCGTACGCCGGGGCTGCCCACGTGCTGGCCGTTGTCGAGCCGGTCCACCGCGGTGTCCAGCGGCGGCTCGTGGATGACGCAGATGAGCTGTTTGAACCCGTCGGCTCGGGCATGGGTTTGTTCCAGCCACCCGGCCAGGGTGGATTCCGGGACCTCGCCGGGCGTGCCGAACGGGGTGGGCGTGGACAGCCCCACGCCCATGAGCCCGAGGCCCGGGGCCAGTTCGCGCACGCGCAGGTGGATGTCCATGTCCTGTTCGCGGATGTAGGCGGTCACGCCGTCGGAGTCCATGTTGCCGGGCTGGGCCAGGATGCGCGGGTTGTACCGGGCCACGGCGTCGAGCACGCGCTTGCCCGCCTCGCGGCCGCCCCGGTTGGTCAGGTCCCCGGTAACGATGACCCCGTCGGCTTCGGCCAGTCCGGGTACGGACCCGAGCAGGCCGGTTGATTCGTGTATATCGCCGAAAGCTATCCAGTACATTGGCGGCTCCTTCGCAAAGATTGCCTGACCCTAACGGCGAGCCCGACCTGCGTCAACGCGCTGGCAAAGGAGTTTCAGGGCAATCGATTATTCCGGCGGAATATTGCCACCGGAATAATCGGGAGCGGCCGACCGTGCCGACCTACTTGGCGCAGCCCCCGGAAGTGGTCTTGAGGGCCAGCTCGGCCAGTTCGGCCAAGCGTTGGTCCACCTTGCGGTACAGGGTGCCGAGCGGGTACTGGCCGTTCTTGCCGCGCGTGCCGCACTTGAGCCCGGTCAGGATGAACAGGGCCTCCTCAATGGACGTGACCGGGAAGATGTGGAACTTGCCCTCGTCCACGGCCCGGACGATCTCGTCCTTGAGCATCAGGTTGACCACGTTGTCCGCGGGCAGGATGACGCCCTGGCGGCCGGTCAGCTTGCGCCTGCGGCAGACCTCGAAGAATCCCTCGATCTTGCGGTTGACGCCGCCCACGGCCATGACCGCGCCGCTCTGCGAGACCGCGCCCGTCATGGCGTAGGACAGGTTGATGGGCGTGTCGGACAGGGCCGACAGCAGGGAGGCCAGCTCCGCGCCCGAGGCCGAGTCGCCCTCGATGCCCGCGTAGGACTGTTCGAAGCACAGCGACCCGGTCAGCACGATGGGCTTGTTCTGGGCGAACAGGCGCACCAGGTAGGACTTGATGATCATCATGCCCTTGGTGTGGATGGGCCCGCCCAGCTGGGCCTCGCGCTCCAGGTCGAGGATGCCGCCGTGGCCAACGCCCACGGTGCAGGAAATCTGGTGCGGCAGGCCGAACTCGTAGTCTCCGAACAGGGTCACGGACAGCCCGTTGGCCCGGCCGATGCCGTATCCGTCGGTGTCCACCTTGATGACCTGGCGGTCGTAGTCGGCCATGAACTCCTCTTCATAGAGGTTCACGCGGTAGTCCTTGGCCCAGACCGCCTCGCTCATGGCCGTCTGGTCCACGGTCTCCTTCCCGGCCATGCGGGCCAGGGCCGAGGCCTCGATCATGCGCTCGCGGATGAGCGGGATGTACAGGGAGAGCCTCTTCTGGTCCTCCACCAGCCGGGAGGAGAAGTCGATGAGCCCGGCCATGGCCTCGCGGGTCAGGGGCAGGACCCCGGCCTCGCGCGCGGTCTGGCCGATGATCGAGACGTAGTTGCGGATGTTCGCCGCCGTGCGCATGGCCGCGTGCTGCAGGTGCGCCTTGAGCTTGAAATACTTGGCGAACCGGTCGTCGTTGTAGAGCAGGACCTCGTAGTGCTCGTCCGTGCCGATGAGGACCACCTTGAGGTCCAGGTCGATGGGCTCGGGCTGGATGGTCCGGGCGCGGACCTGTTCCGGGTCCACCGGGTCTTCGATGCGCGACTGGCCGGATCTGAGCGCCCGCAGCAGCCCTTCCCAGGAGCTCGGGTTGGACAACAGGTCCTCCACGTTGAGGATCAGGAACCCGCCGTTGGCCTGGTGCAGGGAGCCCGCCTTGATCAGGGTGAAGTCCGTGTACAGCGCGCCCATCTCGGCCTCGCGCTCAATGGAGCCGAGCAGGTTGAACGGCGTGGGGTGGTCCTCCACCACCACGGGCGCGCCCTTGGTCTTGCCGTTGTCCACGAACAGGTTGACCTCGAACCGGGTGAAGAAGTCCTCGCCGGTGGGCATGCCCTCGGGCAGCAGCCCGGCCAGGGAGCTGTCGCGCGGCATGAACAGGTCTACGTTGTCCACCACCTCGTCCACCACGGCCTCGAAATAGGCGGGCAGCCCCTCGATGTCCTTGAACTTGTCGGAGACCTGCGTGAAGCAGTCCTCCATGACCGTCTTGGCGGTCTCCCGCTGCAGCGCGCTCTCGGAATCGCGCATCTCCATCTCGTTCTGGTTGATCTGGCGCAGGATGGAGCTGACACCGGCCAGCAGTTCCTCGCCCTTGGCCTTGAGCTTTTTGCGATGGGCGGGCTTGAGCTTGTCGAAATCCTTGTCCGAGACCACCTCGCCGTCCACGATGGGCGACAGGGTCAACACGCCCTCGTCGTCCAGCGACAGGGAGAAGTTCTCCTTCTCGGCCGTGTCGTCCATCTCGTTGAACAGCTCCTCGCGCCTGGCGTTGAACTTCTTGACGATGCGCTCATGCTTCTTCTGGAAGGTGTCCTTTTCGAACCGGGCCGGAATCTCCTGGCGGATGTGGGTCATGGCCTTGCTCTGGGCCAGCTTGAACTTGCGGCCCCGCCCGGCGGGCAGGGACACGGCGATGGGCTTGTCGCTGTCCTCGAAATTGTACAGGTAGACCCAGTCCGCCGGGGGCGCGGCCTTGGCCGCCGCGGGCTTGAGGAACGACTTGACGAAATACGTGCGGCCCATGTTCGGCTCGCCCGCCACGTACAGGTTGTGCTCGTTGCCCTTGATCTCGAGCGCCAGGGACAGGGCGTGGATCGCCCTCGGCTGCAACTTGGAATAGACGTTTCGCGCCGGGACGTCGGCGCTGGTGGCGTAAGGGATGGTGGCCGGGTCCATGGCCGCCCGCAGCTTGGAGCCGGGCAGGCTGGAGGGGAGGGTCGTTTTGGTCATCGGTACTCGTTCAGGTTGATTTTGCGCGGCGATCACACCGTACACCGTTTCTAAGCCCTTTCCCCCCACTTGTCACCATCCGCGTGGCAGGGGGGGCCTCCGGCGGCCAGGGGGAAGGGGAGAGAGGGAATCCCATCCCCTCTCACCCTCCCAAATTTTTTGGGTGCCTTCGGCATGGGCGTGCGGGGGGCGGCGGGGGTGGCGGAAGAAAAGGGGCGGCTCCGGGGAGCCGCCCCTGTGGGTGCGCGATGCGTGGATCAGAGGCCGGTGCCCTGGAACAGGGCCTTTTGCAGCCCCATGGACCATTGGCCCTTGGGGAAGCCCTGGCCCACGGCGTAGTGGTCCAGAGCGCGCTTGGTCTGGGGGCCGAAGGTCTTGTCGATGGGGCCTTTGTAGATGCCCAGCGCCTTGAGGCGGTTCTGGATCAGCTCCACGTCTTCCGGGAAGACCGGGTTGAGGAAGGCCAGGCCACGCTCCAGCGGACCCTGGGCCGGGGCCGGAGAAGCGGCCGCCGGGGCAGGAGCCGGGGCATAAGTCTGAGCGGGAGCGGGTGCAGGAGCTGGCGCGGGTGCCGGAACATAGGTTTGCGCGGGAGCGGGCGCGCGGGCTGGAGCCGGGGCCGGTGCGGGTGCCGGAGCATAGGCCGGATTCCGGGCGGGAGCGGGTGCCGGGGCGGGGGCGTAGGCCGGGGCCGGTGCGCGGGCCGGGGACGGAGCCGGTGCGTAGCTGGCCGTCGCGGGGGCGGGCGCTGCGTCCCAGCGGGCGACCTGCACCCGTTTGCCCGTGCCGTCGCCGGGGGTGGAGTAGTAGCCGATGTAGAACCGTTCGGCGAAGTCGGCGGGCGACAAGCGGGTGGCGAACATGTGCACGGGCTGTCCCTGGAAGTTCATGTACCGCTCCTGGCTCCTGGCCTGGGCGTCCTCGGTCGCGCGGTTTGTCCGGCGGTCCGTGACGACCGCCTCGAACCTGGCGTCCGGCGGCAGCGTGCCGCGCAGGAAGCTCATGACCATGTAGCTGTCCGCCGGACCGCCTCCCCCGGACGGGCCGTGGGCGTTCCGCATGGCCAGTTCATGCAGGGCGTTCCAATCGGTGAAGACCTCGTAGGGCACGGTCTGGAAGGTCTCCATGGGCACGAGGTAGACCTCCACCTGGGCCGCGTGCGCGGACACGGTCCAGGTGAGGAGCAGGGAAAGGATGAAAACGATGGATTTGGTGCGCATCATGCCGTCCTTGTCGGGAAGTTGGTGTCATGCGACGTGGCCGTTACCTCGACGCCGCCCTTGCCGTCCCCGCCGCCGGAGGGAGGGGCGGCGGGGGGCGGCGGGCGGTGGCAGGGGCCCGTGGCGGCCCGGCTATCGGCCGGTGCCCTGGAACAGGGCCTTTTGCACGCCCAGGCTCCACTGGCCCGTGGGCAGGCCGTGCTGCTGGTTGAAGGTGTCGAGCGCCTTGCGGGTCAGGGGACCGAAGTCGCGGTCGATCTTGTAGTTGTACAGGCCGAGCTCATGCAGCCGGATCTGGATGATCTCCACGTCCTCCGGGAAGACCGGGTTGAGGAACCGCGCGCCCGAGGCCAGGGGGCCTTCGGCCGATGCGGCCGGAGCGTATCCGGTCGCGGGGGCCGCCTGGGCCGCCGGTGCCGGGGCGTAGGGCTTCTTCAGGTTCAGGAACTCGCCGACCACGACCTCGGGCAGGTAGGACTCGGCCTCCTGCTTGTAGGTCACGCCCACGTAGAACTTGTAGCGCGAGGAGCCGGGGGCGAACTTGCCGCCCGCCACCAGGATGCGCCAGCCCGAGTCGTTGATGGAGATGCCCTGGCCGAGCTTCTTGCCCGCGCCGTAAGGCCGGTCGGTGATGGTCATGGCCAGGGAGGCTTCCTGGTAGATGCGGTCCTTGCAGAAGGTCAGGATGTAGTATTCGCCGGTCAGTCCGACCTTGCTCCCGCCCTCGCCATAGGTCATGGGCTCGGCGTTCTCGATGGCGAAGAGGTAGTAGTCCATGTAGCTGGTCAGGCCTGAGGCCGCCTCCTTGAAGACCTTCTCCGGGATGAAGTAGGTCTCCACCCTGGGGAAGTCCGGCGGAATGCCCGCGACCACGGATTTGGTGATGTTGATGTTGTTCCGGGTGACCACGTACTGAGTGCAGAAGTAGACGCCGGCGCGGCGGTTGATCACGTCCTTGAACAGGATCACGCCTTCGAGCATGGCCTGACCCCTGTCCGGGCCGAGCTCGGCGGTGATGTAGCCGGTCACGGCCACGTTCTTGACGTCGAAGCCGTCGTAGTTGAAGTCGAGCTCGCCCACGGAGTGCTGGCCGTTGGGGTCCAGCGTGACGTTGGCCACGCTGATGCGGCCGCCGCGCAGCCGTTCGATGAGGGCGGCGGTGACGAGCTTGATGTCGTCGAGTTTCTGTGCGGGCGCGGCCGGGATGACCTGGGGCGCGGGCACTTCCCTGGGCGGCGGCGGGTTCAGGGCGGCGGACTGCGGCGTGGGCATGTTGCATCCGGCCACGGTCAGGACCAGGGCGCACAGCAGCGCGAGTTGGTAAAAGGCGTAGTTACGCATGGGTGTGTATCCCCTTTCGTTGCTGGTTCGGTGTCAGTCCTTCAGCCTAGAGCTGCGGGGTGCCGCCCGCGATCGGCGAGGCCGGTGCGGAAGACATGGGATCGTACGCCGGGTCCGGCACGTAGCTGGGCTGCTGGGCCACGTTCGGCGCGCCGAGGTAGTCGGCCAGCGCCTCCATGCTCTTGCCCAGCTGGCCCTCGACCTCGCCCTCGATCTCCTTCTTCAGGCCGTAGCGGGCCATGGCCTTGGCCGCGATGGCCATGGCCTTGGTCCGGACCTGGCTGTTCACGGTGTTGCGGGCGACGTTGATCCCGGCCTTGGCCGTATTGAAGGCCTGATCCGCGTTCAGGGGGGAAAACTTGCTCATTATGACGGACGAGGTGGCGCTGATGACCACGCCCTTGACGATACCCTTGGTCCCCAGGCCGTCGCGGTAGGCGTTGGCCCCGCCCCGGGCCGCGCTCAGGGTGGCCGAGGTGACCCAGCCCACGCCGGGCACGAAGGACAGGCCCGTCTGCGAGAGCTCGCCCATCTTGTCGAGTATCTCCAGGGTCTTGACGCAGGCGTCGAGCATGGCCGCCTCGTTGTTGGCGGCCGTGGAGTTCTTTTCCAGGAAGACCTGGCGGATGGTCAACAGGTCGCGTCTGCTGATGGTCGAGCCGGTGAACGCCTCGACCAGCGTATTCTGCTGCGAAGGCGAGGTGCTCTGGAAGATGGAGCTCAATTCGTCCGGAGTCCAGGGCTCGATGTTGGAGGGGGCGCCACCGCCGACGTCGCCGCCACCGCCGCCATAGGCCCATACCAGGGCCGGGGTCAGCAGCAGGCCCAGGGCGAGCGCCCAGGCCGTCATTGTCCGCAGTCCTCTAAGTTCGCATACCATGTCGCTCTCCTTGAATAAAAAGATGTAATGAGTCCCCTACCTGCCGTCTGTGGCCATGGACTTGCCGAGGGCCCCTTGCGGGTCCGCGAGCTCCATGGACTTTTGTCTGAATTTGGCGTGGTCCGGGACGAATTCCGGGACCATGGCCGCCAGCTCCTCGTGGCTGAAGCGGAAAAGCCGCAGCGGCGGGCTGGACCGCCCGTCGTCGTCGATGTAGGTCAGGAAAATTTCGGTGAAGGGCGAGTTCCCCTTGGAGGCGAAGGCCAGCCACCGGGAGTTGGGCGACCAAGTGTGCCAGGAATTCATCAGCCCGGTGTTGGCCTTGAGCACGTGCGCCTTGCCGCCCCCGGCAGGGACGATGGCGATCTTCGAGTCCGGCTGGAGGACCAGGCCGGTGGCGCACTGGGTGAAGGCCAGCCAGCGGCCGTCGGGCGAATACTTGGGGAAGAAGTTGCTCAGGCCGTTGTCGGAGGCCCCCCTGATCGGCTCGGGCGTGCCGCCTTCGCCGTTGTTGAAGGGCACGGACCAGAGGTCGAACTGCACGGGATATTTGGCGTTGACCGCGTGGATGTCCTGGTGCGGGTCCTCCTTGCGCAGTTCGCCCGCGACGATGCGGGCCACCAGGGCCGTTTCCACGTCGGCCCGGGCAAAGGCCAGCCGGGTCCCGTCCGGGGTGAAGGACGGGTTGGTCTGGATGCGCCTGACGTCGTCTGCGCCGGGCAGGGGCGCGACCTTGCCGGTCCTGGCGTCGTAGATCGCGATCTGGCCCGTGGCCGGGTAGAACATCTGCGAGAAAGAGAGATCGTCGAGCATGATGAAGGCGGAGGTCTCGCCCACCGTGGAGGCGGCATAGCGCCCGTCCGGGGAGAGGCTGGTGAACAGCCCCATGTTGTAGGTGGCGGGTTTGGGCGGGACGTAGTCGTTCCAGGAGACCACGGCGCGGTCGTCCACCTTGACCTGCTCGGCCACGGTCACCAGGGCGTAGCCGCCCTTGTCCCCCTTGTAGTCCATGTCCATGCCGTAGGTGGACCCGTCCAGGGAATAGGCGTGGCAGTTGAAGCAGATGGGCACGTCCTGCATGACGATGCGCGGCCCGCCGTATTCCGCGAGGTCGCCGACCACCACCTGGCTGTCGTTGGGGTTCTGCTGCGCCGTGCGGAAGGGCAGCCGTTTGCGCAGGAAGGAGATGCGCGCAGCCACGGGGTCGCCGCACACGGCCAGCGTGGTCCGCCCGGTGGAGACCAGCCGTCCGTCGGGGCCCACGCCGGAGACGACCGCCTCGATGGTCCGCTCGCCCGCGTCCGCGCGGATGCGCTCCCACAGGGCGCGCTCCGGGACCCAGTACGGGGTGTTCAGCAGTCCCTTGCAGACCGGTTCGCCGTCCACGCTCAGGGTGACGAGCCAGGACCTGGCCGAGGGGTCCCGCCAGCGGAAGAGGGGCGAGGCCGCGTCCACCGGGACGAGCGCGCCGTCGGCCGGTTCCAGGACCTCGACCGGGGCTTGGGACGCCGTCGGGGTCAGCCCTTCGATGGCGGCGGCCAGGGTCGCGCCCTGCGGCAGGGAGAGATCGGCGGAGCGGAAGAGCGGGCAAGCCGCCGCGTCGGCGGGCGCCAGGGCGGCGAGGCAGAACAGGAGGAGATGGAGGACCAGTCCGGTGCGGAAGCGGAGGGGCGGCATTCTTTCTCCTGCCTGTATCAATGGTTATTTGAACATAGAATACTGTATACAACGCTAATACGCTGGGCGAATTTTGGCAAGGAATATGCGGATACCCGATACCTGTTCCGGTATGGGAAACGGAGCCCGGGAGGGAGCTGGGAACGGATGCGGCCGGGGCTTGGAACGGCCCGGCCCGGGGCCTATCGGATGTAGTTGGGCAGGTTGAGGAAGAGGTTGGTGGTATAGGCCGTCATCTTGTCCATGATCCATGGGAAGGCCAGGAGCAGGGCCAGGAAGATGGCGATGATCTTGGGCACCATGGTCAGGGTCATCTCCTGGATCTGGGTGGCGGCCTGGATGATGGAGATGAAGATGCCCACGATCATGCCGATGCCGAGCATGGGCAGGGAGATGATCAAGGTCATCTCGATGGCCTGTCTGGCAAAACCGACGACGAATTCCGGTGTCATGTCAGGCCCTCCTTGCCGGGGCGGTTGAGGTTTCGGGCAGGCCGCCGGGCGGACCACCCCCCGGGCAACACGGCGCGCCTGGTCACTGAAAGGTGTTGACCAGGGAGCCCACCAACAGGTTCCAGCCGTCGATCAGGATGAACAGGAGAATCTTGAACGGCAGCGAGATCATGACCGGCGGCAGCATCATCATGCCCATGGCCAGCAGGATGGAGGCCACAACCATGTCCAGGATGAGGAACGGGATGTAGATCAGGAAGCCTATGGTGAAGCCGGTCTTCAGCTCCGAGATGGTATAGGCGGCCACCAGCATGATGGTCGGCACCTGCTCCTTGTTCTCGGGCCTCGGCTCCTTGGTGATGGAATAGAAGATGGACAGGTCCTTCTCGCGGGTGTGCTTGAACATGAACTGGCGCAGGGGGACCTGGGCCCGGTCCAGGGCCTCGGTGAAATTGATGGTCTCGTTCATGTACGGCTGGAGCGCGGTCTCGTTTATGGCCTTGCCCACTGGGTACATGATCACCATGGTCATGAAGATGGCCAGGGCGGACAGGATCTGGTTGGGCGGCATCTGCTGGGTGCCCATGGCCTGCCGGATGAAGTGGAAGACGATGATGATCCGGGTGAAGGAGGTCATGGTCAGCATGATGGCCGGGGCCAGGGACAGGACGGTCAGCAGGAAGAGGATCTCGAGCAGGGTCGAGACCTCCTGCGGGTCGGCCTGACCTGCGGCCAGCTCCATGGTCAGCTTGGGAATGACCGGGGCCTGGGCCCAGGCCAGGGCCGGGAGCAGGGCGGCGGCCAGCACTGTCAGCAGGACGATGATGCGTCTGCGGCTAGTCACGGCCCGCGCTCCTCTTGAGCACCGAGGCGAAGGACCGGCGCTCGGCGGGAGCCGCTTCCGGGGCGGCCTCCTCCTCGGCGAGCAGGGTCACGTTGTGCTCGGTCACGCCGAGCAGCAGGTCCTTGTCGCGGTAGCGGACCACGGCCACGGACTGGCGGTTGCCGAGCATGAGGCGGTTGACCAGCCTGGGGCCGTTCGGCCCGGAAGAGGTCAGCGCGCCGGGCACGCCGAACCGCTTGAGCAGCCAGTAGGCCAGAAAAATGACGCCGAGCAGCAGGAACAGGTATCCGGCGGTGGTCAGGATGGTGGTTCCCGAATCCACGGCCGGAAGCTGCATGGGAGCGGCGGCGCCGACTTGAGCCGGGCTAGCCAAGCTGCTTCACCCGCTCGATGGGGCTGATGATGTCCGTCAGACGGATGCCGAACTTCTCGTTGATGACCACGGCCTCGCCGCGCGCCACCAGCTTGCCGTTAACGTAGATCTCCAGCGGTTCGCCGGCCAGCTTGTTCAGCTCGACCACCGAGCCCTGGCCCAGTTGCAGCAGTTCGTTGATCAAAAGCTTGGTGCGGCCGAGCTCTGCCGAGACCTCCAGCGGGATGTCCAGGATGAAGTCCAGGTCGCGCTTGCCCGAGGAACTGCCGGCCTTGGCGTCCGGGCCCATGTCGGGCAGGTCGTAGTCGTGGGTCTGGGTGGACAGGAAGGCCTGTTCTTTCTCGTGCCGGACCTCGTCCTGTTCGGTCTCGGCCAGGGCGGCGGCCCACTCGTCGGCCAGGGTCTCGTCGTCGTTGCCCACATCGGCGCTGCCCGCCTCGGAGGGGTCGGTCACGTTCTCCAGGTTCCCCAGCGGATCGTCGTCCGTGTCGCCGCTCTCCAACAGGGCGTCGGCCCATTCCTGTGCGAGTTTATCCTGATCGTCAGCCATGTCGCTCACCTCGGTAAATCGTTATTCGCAGTCGGGCCGTCAAAAAACAGGACGGTCCGCAACGGAACTAGCAAGAAGCGTGCTACTGGATGACCATTTCCGTGATGTAGACCCGAAGGACCCCGCCGTTGCCGAGGATCTGGTTCAGGCGGTCCGCGATCTCCTGCTTGAGCTCCACCTTGTCCTGCATGGTGGAAAGGCCCTCGTAGGTCTTGCTCGAAAGCAGCAGGAGCAGGGTGTCCTTGATCTTGGCCTCGTACTTGGTCAGGGCGGCCTGGGCGTCGGCGTCACGCACCTCCACCTCCACCCCGAGCTTGAGGTACCGGCGGCCCAGGGGGTCGGCCAGATTGACCAGGAACGTGGGCAGGGGCACTATCAGGCCCTCCTTCTGCTCGGCGGGTTTGCCGGGATCGCCCGCGGCGTCCTGTTGCGCGGCCGGGTCCTCGGGGGACGGCGCGAAAAACATCTTGTAGCCGAACCAGCCGCCCACGCCCAGCGCCGCCAGCAGGACGACGATGATGATCCACTTGAGCAGGCCGCCCTTTTTCTTTTTCCCTTCTTCCGGGGTCAGTGCTTCTTGAGCCATGGCAGTTCCTTTTCCAGCTGGTTGTTGTCAATTCCTTATCGTCAATCGCCCCATTTTTCCAGACTAACTTTAGACTCGTCAGTAGCCGCCGATGGGCCGGGCGGTCTTGAGCAATATCTCCACCCGCCGGTTTTTCGGCGACTCCGCCACGGGCCTGCCCAGCTCGTTGATCACCGGGAAGGCGTTACCGTAGGCGGACAGGGAGAAACGCGAATTGGGCACGCCTTTGTCCACCAGGAAGGCCAGCACGGTCAGGGCCCGGGCCCCGGACAGTTCCAGCGGGGTCTGCGTGGCGTCCGACCGGTCGGTGTATCCGGCCACGTTGATGGGCGCGTCGGTCTGGGTCATCATCGGCACCAGGCGGCCGATGAGGTACTGGCCCTTGTCGGACAGCTCGGCCCCGCCCGGCGCGAAAAGTATCTGGTCGGTGAAGACCAGGGCCACGCCGTCCTGCTTGGCCAGGACGTCGAGGTTGTCGTTCAGGTCGGACTTGCTGATCTCGTCGGGCAGGGTGTCGTCCGGGAAGAGCAGGTCCTTGATGCGCTGCTGCTTGTCCAGGACCTCCCACGGCTTCTCCATGAGTTCGACAATCATGTGCTCCTTGACGTTGACCCGGCCCGAGCCGCGCTTGTCGAGCAGGCCGAGGTCCGCCGTGGTCAGCGTGACCTTGGTCAGGATGGAGTTGTCCATGGAGGCCATGGTCAGCAGCAGGACGAAAAAGGTCAGCAGCAGGGTCATCAGGTCCGAGAACGTGACCAGCCACAGGGCCATGGGCGGGCAGGGCGCTTCCTTCTTCTTGGCCATGGCTTATTGCAGTTCCTTGGGCGTGGACACGTCGAACTCGAAGCCGTCCACGCTCATGCTGTCCTTGCGCTCGGGCGCGGCCGGGATGGCCTCGACGATGCGATCCCCCAGGCGGCTGGAGCGCTTGTCCAGAACGATGTCCACCCGCCGGTTGCGGGCGCGGTTCTCCGGGGTGTCCGGCGGATAGTGCGGCCGGTATCTGCCGAAGGCCTCCACCCGGAGCATGTCCGGGCTCATGCCGTTGTCGAGCAGATAGCGGTAGATGGTCAGGGTCCGGTTGAGCGACAACTTCCAGGAGAGGTCGGGGGTTTGCTCGTTGTCGCCGGGCTGGTAGTCGAGCCCGAGCTCGTCGCGCATGTCCGAGGTATGCCCGGCCAGGAGCAGGGGGTACTTGACCTGCTCAAGCAGGGGCAGGAAGCCGTCCAGGGTGGCCCGTCCCTCGGCGCTCAGGGTGTAGCCGTCGGGGCCGAACAGCAGGCTGGCGTTGATGGACAGGATCTGGACAAAGCGGCTGGAGGAAAAGTTGATGTCCTTGTTGACATCCTCCCATTTCAGGGACTGGAGCGGCTCCAGGTCGCCGGTGTCGACGGGGCCGGGCTCCACGGTCCGCTTGGTGTCCTTTTTGGAGTAGACGTCGTAGCCCTGCTGGTTGAAACCGAAGGTGCCGATGATCGAGCCGAGCGCCACCAGCTTGCGCCGCTGGTCGATGGTGGCCATGGACACGAGCAGGATGAAGAAGGTCAGCATCAGCGTCATGCAGTCCGCGAACGTGACCATCCACAGGGGCATCTCCTCGCATACCTGCTTCAGTTTCTTCTTGGCCATGGCGCGCCCCTTCGTTTGCGCGGGTTAGTCGGAAACGATCCGGTCCTTGGGCGGGAGGTAGCTGTTCAGCTTCTCCTCGATGATGCGCGGGTTCTCGCCCTTGGAAATGGACAAAATGCCCTCCATGATCATCTCGCGCAAAAGGATTTCCTCCTTGCTGCGCGCCTTGAGCTTGCCCGCCATGGGCATGAGCACGAGGTTGGCGATGATCGCTCCGTACAGGGTGGTCAGCAGGGCCACGGCCATGGCCGGGCCGATGGACGACGGGTCGCTCATGGTCTGGAGCATCTGCACCAGGCCGATGACCGTGCCGATCATGCCCATGGCCGGGGCCAGGGTGCCCAGGGCGGAGACCACGTCCGCGCCGGTGGCGTGGCGTTCGGCCAGATAGGATATCTCCGTCTCCAGAATTTCCTGGATGGTCTGGGGCTCCAGGCCGTCCACGGTCAGTTGCAGCCCCTTGCGCATGTAGTCGTCGTCGATCTCCTTGATGAGCGGTTCGAGCGACAGGATGCCCTCGCGGCGGGCGCGGTTGGCGTAGTCCTTGAAACGGTCGATGATCTCGGCCGGGGAATCCAGGCTGGAGAAAAAGGTGTTCTTGATGACCCCGATGACGCCGATGATGTAGCCCATGGGGTAGTTGACCAGCCCGGCCCCGATGGTGCCGCCCACCACGATGAGCAGGGAGGGCACGGACACGAAGATGATCAGGCTGGAGCCGGTCATGATCGCCGACAGGACCAGTCCGAACGAAAGGACGATGCCGATTATGGTACCCAGATCCATGCTGTCTCCGCTGTTGTTCTCAGTCGCGCGGCGGCCGCGCCCCGAAAATCCGTGTGCCGATGCGCACCAGGGTCGCCCCCTCCTGCACGGCCGGGATGAAATCCCCGGTCATGCCCATGGACAGGTGCGGCAACCCCACGCCCAGGCGCGTTTCCAGTTCGTCGCGCAGCTCCCGGAGCCGCGCGAACACCGGCCGGGCGCGCTCGGGATCGTCGAAAAACGGCGGCAACGTCATCAATCCGACGAACCGCAGCCCCTCCATGCCCAGGACCGCCTCGGCCAGTTCCGGCAGGTGTTCCACCATGATTCCGGACTTTTGCGTTTCCCCCGCAATGTTCACCTGAATCAGGATGTCCTGGACGGCATCCAGGCTCACCGCCTTTTTATGCAATGCCTGCGCCAGCTTGGAGGAATCCACGCTGTGCACCAGGGCGAACTTCCCGGCCACGTACTTGGCCTTGTTGGACTGCAGGCCGCCGATGAAATGCCAGTTCACGTTCAGTCCGGCCAGGTCCCGCTGCTTGTCCAGGGCCTCCTGCACGTAGTTCTCGCCGAACTCGGTCTGGCCGGTCGCGGCCAGGTCCCGGATGTCCGAGGCCGGGTGCAGTTTGGAGACCGCCACCAGGGTCACGTCTTCGGGCGCGCGGCCCGCCTGCTTCGCGGCCTCGGCCAGGGCCTCCCTGACCCCGGCCGCCCGCTCGGCCAATTCCTGTTGTCTCTGACTCATGCTCTATCCATATGCCGGAGCCGGGCCGCCGGCCCGTGAAATCCGGCCCTTAGGTCCCAATGGCTCTTATCGGTCCGATTTTCAATTAGTTTAATGAATTAATGATGATTTTTCGCATCCAATCAACGCATAACCGCTTATACCACGACTATGCGCACCCTAACCACCCGAAATTTTACCGGAACTGTAACCGATTGGAATTCGCCAATATTGCCGGAAAGTTAAGTCTAGATTTTCTCTAGCAACGGCCCCTCCCGAAAATGACCGTTCACTGCCCGAAACACCGCCCCTCAATCTCCTTTCGCCGTCAAGTCGCGCCGGGCTTCTCCTTTAATCAACGGGCACACCGCCGCATCCGCATCACCCGCGAAGCGGCACCAAAAAGTTTGGGAAAAAGAGGGGATGGGGGTCCGGGGGAAGGGGAGGAAAGAACCCTTTTCAAAGGGTTTT